>CALEWF010000131.1 GCA_937925455.1 uncultured Flavobacteriales bacterium
AGCCTAATATTATTACTTTACTGACAATTTGGGGTTCATTTTATATGAACGGCACAAGGCATCGAAAAATATAACGAAGTTTTTTTCCAACAGAGAATAATTGGTTTCAAAAACTTGCAAGGTAATTTCAGCACTTTTAAAATCAGGGGAACGATGACTAAGATTTCGTATGGTTTGCTGAATATATTCGTAATATTGGTAATTGTATAACCACCGATGAGCCTTCATGCGTGAATACATAAAAGCATACTTTTCTGAAAAATAAGCAGCATACTGATCAAGTAATGTATAAATAGATTGTTCAAATTCATGAAGCGATTGAGGATGATATTCATTCCAGTTTTTAGCTAAATAATGATCAAATATTACATCTACAATCACTGCCGCATAATGACGAATATGTGGAAAAAATATTTTGCGGGATGAGCGTATTAAGGGATGAGTGTCTGTAAACAAATCAATTTGCCGATGATGATTCACGCCAGCCCGAATATTGGGAGGCAGTTGTTCATACAGTGCTTTATTGACCGAATCAGCCAGCATATTTCCAACAATCAATCCCGGATTGCTACCCGCTAAATAGGCATGTGCTAAAAAATTCATGGCAGGATGAAGATACATAAATTCAACCATTCAACTAATTTTGATGCATGAATGATTTACAACATATAGAAACAAGCAAGGCAACAATATATTTTAAGGAAATCAATACATCTGATCTACCTGTGATACTTTGGCTGCATGGATTTTGTGAAGACCACCAAATCTTTACTACACTGATTGATTCCATACAACTCAATGCAAGGCACTTATTGCCTGATTTGCCAGGTTATGGAAAGTCTAAGCCCAAAAAAGATTTTGATTTTAGTATGGAATCGTTTGCAAACGCAATATTAGAAATGCTGACTGCATTAAATATTCAACAGATACATTGCATCGGACATTCTATGGGTGGGTACATTGGGTTGCAACTTGCAGCAAAGCACCCGTTGCTGATTCAATCACTAACGTTATTTCACTCGACAGCCACCGGTGATTCTATACAAAAAAAAGAAAACCGAAACCGAACAATGGAGGTCGTAAAACGAGATTTAAACCTTTTTCTTAAAGAATTTCATCAAAATTTGTTTTATGATAAGAATAAAATCCGGTTTCAATGTTCCATAGAACAAATCAGAAAAAATGCAGCATCTTTTTTAACATCAGAAACAGTGATTAATACATTAAAAGGGCTACGCGACAGACCTGATTTTATAGATATTTTAAAACAAAGAACATTTCCATTAAATTATATTATTGGCAAGCATGACCCCATTTTACCGGCTGAAGAAATGATTCAACAAGCACAGCAATTAAAGGCTCGTTATGCCTTACTTGAAAATAGCGGGCACATGGGCTTTATAGAAGAACAAAATAATGTTTCAAAAGTCCTGAAAGATTTCATAACTTCACACAAAAAATCAAGTGAATGAGAAAGGTTTTTTTATACCAATTTTTTTTACTTATCAATATTTCATTTTATGCACAAAATCTGGTTTTAAATCCCAGTTTTGAAATAACAACCTCATGCCCGATGGGTCCAGGAGAATTAGACTTAGCCACTAACTGGGACGATGCTAATAGTAATGCTGATACCTGTTCCTCACCTGATTTATATGCAGCCTGTTCATGGACCTTAGGCGGAGTAAACAGCCCCAATGCGCTACTTGGCTTTCAGCCTTCTCGTACCGGTTCTAATCATGCAGGGATTATTCTCTATGAAGGCGTGGCTTTATTTGATTGTACACCTTTATTTAGCAGCAATTACCGGGAATACCTGCAAGGCACGTTGAGCCAACCCTTGGATGCTGGAAAATTGTATTGTGTTTCTTTTTACATTAATTTAGCAAATAATGCTAAATGGGGAACCAATAATATTAGTGTTTATTTTTCAAACACGCAGGTACAATATGACTTTTGTAATCTTCCCGCACCTTTACCTTTTGCACCACAACTTGAATACATGGGACCTCCCTTAATGGATACTGCAAACTGGGTGCAATTGCAATGGTATTATACAGCCACTGGTGGCGAACAGTATTTTGTTATTGGGAACTTTAAAGATGATGCCAATACAACCCGTGTGGATGCAAATTGCACTTCATTTCATCCGTACATATATTATTTTATTGATGATGTACGGGTTGAAGAACAACCTGCAACCAACCACAGTGTTTATATTTCAGGTGATACGTTGGTTTGTAAAAACCAATCGGTAACACTTACTGTAATTGGGGCGACGGACGTACTTTGGGCTAATGGAGATACCTCACATACCATTACCACTACTTTAGTAAACGACTCGCTGTTTCAAGTACAAGTAACCGTTGCCTGCACTACATATACCATACAACATTTAGTAGTGGTAGATAGTTGCTCCAATCAATTTTATCCAGTAATACAAACCACTTCAGATAGTATTTGTCCTGGACAATGCACCAACCTGTGGGTAAGTGTAACACCAAAGGATAGTATTTATTCTTTTTCCTGGATTGATTTTCCAGGACAAAATGATTCCTTGCTCGTCGTTTGTCCGCTGCACACCACCACCTATTTTGTAATTGTAAACGATACATTACCATACACACCAGCTGATACGGTTTCTATAACTATAGAAATCATAAATAATTGTCCGCTAGTTATACCAAATGTAGTATCACCCAATGGTGATGGAATGAATGATTTATTCATTATTCAAGGTCTTCCGCCCAATACCCATCTAATTATATTTAACCGTTGGGGATTTAAAATTTATGAAAATGATAATTATGCTAATGATTTTGACCCATCATCTTACACCGAAGGCGTGTATTATTACATAGTTGAAACTCCCTATCATTCACCGCAAAAAGGATATTTTCATATTTTTAAATAACATGAAAATACTACACAAAATTATCGGATTAACTACTCTTGCCCTGATGCTAAACGGCTGTTCTGCTTTTACTAAATTTTACATTTACATGGAAGAAGACATTACGGTTAGCCCGGGAATGGGCATTAATATACCCTTTACCTCCTCTACCCCACCCTTCCCTACACAATCGGCTGTAGCTTTTCAAAATAATAATACCAACGCTAATTTATTAGAAAGCTGCAAACTAGACCAGCTGCGAGCAAAAATCATATCTCCCGAAAATTATGATTTTTCATTCCTAAACAGTGCCGAAATTTTTATTTCTGCCGGTACATTACCCGAGGTAAAAGTTGCTTACATCAACAGCATTCCAGAAGATGTGGGAAATACTATTACATTTCAAACTACCAATGTAGAATTAGTTGAATACATTAAAAAAGACCAAATGGTTATACGAATTGCTACGATACAAGATAAAGTTACATTTCAGGAAGTAAAAGCCCGCTTGTATTCTAGGTTTTTTGTGGATGCAAAAATTTTAGGAATGTAATTTTCTCAAAATTTTGAATAGAATATTTTAATCATCCTATTTTATGAGGGGTGGAGGGATGCGTGTTTCACCACCTCGTAGGAGCGGATTCACCCGCTGACTTATCTGCTGCGGATGGTAGTGGAAAGCCCGCAGGGGCGAAGCCCACAGGGCACGGGGTAGCGGGGCTGAGGGCACGAAGACACCGCTACCCCGATGCCCTGTGTGGCTGAGCCCCGAGGACTTGTAACGAACAGCCGCATAAAGCAGCCTGATATCAATACTCTAATGTCAATTTGGGGATTATTAATCGTTAAATTATACGATGAGCATGGATTGAAGTTTGTTCAATGGGTAAGTATTCTAATTTACTTCGTTCTTCCCAAAGTGACTGAATCTTTTGCTCGTCATATCCTTTCCATGTATAAAATCTACGAATACGTTGTTCCAATTCTGTTATTGAAATGGATTTGAATAATCGTAAATGTGCATGTTTTTGAAGAATAGGAATAGCCAATGCCACTACTCCTTCTATTAAAATAATTTGTTCGCCATTAAAACGATATGTAACAGGAATTGGGTTTCTTAAAGCGTGCCTTGCATATCCGCGTACCTGTATTTCTTCTCTTTGTAAGATGCGTTGTAAATCTTGCTGAATTTTTTCTACTTGAAAATTATGATATACATTATGCGGTACAGGGCGTTGTTCTTGAGGCAATATCCAGTCATCCAAAGAAATCTTCAAAACGGAAAGATTATTTTCAATAAAATAATCTTTCAAATAATTGGCCAACGTTGTTTTTCCGCTTTGAGAATTTCCACCGATGGAAAGTATAAATGGTTGATAAGAAGATGTGATAACCTGTTCTTTTATTTCTTCTGCTAATGGGCGATACGGCTCATCCACAATAAAATCTACGGCTTCTTTCAAACTGAAAAAAAAGTAATCAGGAATCAGTGTAGTGGCCTTCAACCCCTTACCTGTAGCTACTCCAACTATTTTACATCCGGCTGCATGGCCTGCTTGAATATCGCGTTCGTTATCGCCAATCATCCAAGATTTTAGTAAATCTAAATGATAATCAGCAGCCGCCTGAAATAGCATACCAGGCTTTGGTTTTCGGCAATCACAATCTATTTTGTATTCAGGATTTTCTTCAGGATATCCTTTATCGGGATGATGCGGGCAATAATAAATATCATCCAGCCAGGCACCGGCTTTACCTAAATCAGTTTCCATTTTATTATGTATGACCCGCAAATATTCTTCACTACACAGATTACGAGCCACAACCGACTGGTTGGTAACTACAATAGAAATATAATCGCTTTGATTGATTTTACGTATCGCTTCCGGAACATCGGGATACAATATCAAATCTTCTGCCCGATGAATAAATTCAGTATCATCGTTCAGCACTCCATCACGATCTAAGAAAATGGCTTTTTGCCAATATTTATAACTTTTTCTTTCTACTCTACCACTTAGCAAATCTGCTTCTACTTTTTTTAATCGCTCAGGGGTGCCCATGTCTTTCAGGTACTCTGTAGTATTGTAACCTGCCAAATAATGCGTAGCAACAATAGAAGGAAATATATCTCGGCCAAAGTCACGGGCTATGCCAGGTGGCAAAGTATTTAAAATTTTAGGTGACAATACATACAAGCCGGCATTTACTAAATTTCTAAAATATTCCCCTTGCTGATGGGGTTTAGGATGAAATGCTGTAATTCGCTTTTGCTTATTCAACTCCACCAAATCACTATCATACGGATGATCATTGGGATGTAACACCAAAGTGGCATCGGCTTTATGGGTTTGATGAAAATGAATCAACCGATGTAAATCCATATTGACCAATACATCGCCGTACAACACCAAAAAATCTTCCGTTAAATACGATTCAATGGCTTTAATTCCTCCCGTAGTTCCTAAAGGTTCTGTTTCTTCATAATATTGAATAGATACATTCCAAGCTGCACCATTGCCAAAATGCTGCATGATAGAATCTTTGAGGTAATTAACCAGTATCCAGATTTCGGTAATTCCATAATCGCGTAATAATTCCACGAGGTATTCAAGCAACGGCTTTCCCAGCAATGGAAGCATGGGTTTAGGAATTTCGCGGGTAAGATTTCCTAACCGTGTTCCTTTTCCTCCTGCCAGAATAACTGCTTTCATGGCTGATTATTTTTTATGAACAATGTATAACACCTCTTCTTTGGGCAGGGCATAACGCTCCACTAAGGCAGGGCTAAGTTCTTTTACCAAATGATTTTCTTCTACCTCAAAACCAGCAATACGTAAACGATCAGCATAATCGCGGCCATATAAACGAAAATGGTCAGCTTGTAAAAAACGCCGTTCGCGTTCTTTCGGGTCGGTGATAGAAATATCTTCATCGGTTTTTTCCATATCATAGCGTTGAGGCACCTGTAAAATCCCCCATCCTCCCGGCTTCATTACCCGGTAAATTTCACGCATAGCATGTATATCATCTGGGATGTGCTCTAATACATGATTACAAAACACCACATCAAATGAATTATCATCAAAAGGCATGGTATTGATATCCATTTTCACATCCGCCCAAGGACTTTCTAAATCACCGGTGGTATAATCCAGATTCGACATGCTCTTAAACCGACGAATGAAGCAAAACTCTGGTGCTATATGCAATACTTTTAACTGTGCTGAAAAAAAATTGGTTTTCATTTTTAAATATAACCACATCAACCGATGACGCTCTAGCGACATCGAATCGGGCGCTAAAGCATTAGCACGTGAATACAAACGTCCGTATGGCAACAACTTGCGATACGTTATACCGGTGATGGGATCTTCAAACTTATTACCCCGATAAAACAAACTTAGTATGCGTAGAAAGAAATGTGCTACATAATGAAGGTACTTTCTCGGAATGATTCGGGTAGCTATACTTATCAATAACTTCATGGAGCAAAGAAACGAAAAAGCCGGCAAAGAGCCGGCTTTTTATCATCACGTTTTAATTGGATCCAATCATTTCGGTGCTTCGTTTGATAAATTCCGTAAGTTTTTCACCTTTCAGCAAATTACGGCTCAGTAATGCCAAATCAATAGCTTGTTTCGCCATTTGAATTTGTTTTTCCTTATCGGTTTGCAGTAAGATTCTTGTCATTAATGGATGATTACTATTTAATACCAAGGAATAAAACTCCGGTGTTTCTCCCGGAATAGCTCTACCGCCCAACATATTCATTTCATTCATCCGACGCATGAATTCAGATTGTGTTACAATCACAGGTTGATCAGTTTCAGACAAGTCTTCCCATTGCATCATAAACTTGCCTTTTTCCACCTGCTCTTCGAAGATTGGCAGCAATTGTTTCTTTTGCTCTTCGTTTAGCTTAGATATTTTTTCTACTCCTTTATCTACCAACTTATCTAAGCTATCTGCATCAATTCGTGCAAAACGCACATCGCTGTGCATTTGTTCTAATTTCATTAAATAATGACTGGTTAATGGGGTGTCCATTACCAGCACATCATAGCCACGTTCTTTTGCCGCCAAAATATAGCTATGATGTTCTTCAGCATGATGCGTGTATAATACAACCAAGTTCTTGTCTTTATTAGTTTGGGCAGCTTCTATGTGTTTTTTGTATTCTTCCCAGGTAAAATATTTTCCATCAACATTTTTGTATAAGGTGAATGTAGAAGCCCGCTCAGCAAACTTCTCATCAGTAATTACGCCATATTCAATAAAAATTTTCAGGTCATCCCATTTCTTTTCAAAATCTTCTCTATTTTGCTTAAATAATTCCTGAAGTTTATCAGCTACTTTTTTGGTAATATGACTGCTGATTTTCTTAACATTACTATCGCTTTGCAAGTATGAACGGGAAACATTGAGCGGAATATCCGGCGAATCTATCACCCCATGTAAGAGCATTAGGAAATCAGGAACAATTCCTTCTACCGAATCAGTAATAAATACCTGACGGCTGTATAATTGAATTTTGTTGCGTTGTAATTCAATTTGCCCTTTCACTTTAGGGAAATATAAGATTCCGGTTAGATTAAACGGATAATCAACATTCAGGTGAATATGAAATAACGGTTCTTCGAAAGTTAATGGATATAATTCGCGATAAAACGAAGCATAATCTTCTTCTTTCAAATCAGCCGGTTTACGTACCCATGCCGGTGTGGTATTATTGATTTTTTTCTCTTTAAAATAAATCTCAATGGGTAAAAACTTGCAGTATTTATTCAATATATCCTGAATTCTACTTTCCTTCAAAAACTCTTCACTATCTTCTGCTAAATGTAAAATAATATCAGTACCCCGATTGCTTTTTTCAACAGGCTCTAAAGTATATTCCGGACTTCCATCACAAGTCCATTTTACAGCCTCCGTATTTTCTTTGTATGATTGCGTAATTACTTCTACCTGCTTTGAAACCATAAAAGCAGAATAAAAGCCTAAACCAAAATGCCCAATAATATTGGCTCCGTCGCTTACGCCTTTATACTTTTCTAAAAATTCACGAGCCCCGGAAAAAGCCACTTGATTGAGATATTTTTCTACTTCTTCGGCTGTCATTCCAATTCCATTATCACGAATGGTAAGAGTTTTGGCGGCTTCGTCCAGTAATATTTCCACTTTTAAATTGCCCAACTCACCCTGATATTCGCCCACTGAAGCCAGGGTTTTTAACTTTTGACAGGCATCTACGGCGTTACTTACCAATTCTCTTAAAAATATCTCATGATCAGAATAAAGAAATTTTTTAATGATAGGAAAAATGTTCTCAGTTTGTACACTTATGGTACCTTGCTTTTTCTCACTCATGACGATAATTTTTGAAAAGTGTCAGTCAAATGTCATACCAGTTTAATATTTCTGCCATTTTGACAAGGGCAAAAAATTTTGTTGTGGAATTTTGGAAAAAAGTACAGACAATCTGGATAATCCTGACAAAAATCATAGTTTAAAACGGGAAAAAATCACTAATTTGCTCAAAAATTAGGTGAAAGTATGATAATTCGAATTAACAAAGACAGTAAAATCAGCCAAATTCAGAAAGAATTTAGCACACGTTTCCCAAACCTTAAAATTGAATTTTTTAAAGATAAAAACAAAGACGGCCAGCTTAGCGCTAATGAAATGATAAAAGATCCAGACATGCGGATTGGAGCCATTCGTGAAATGGGGCATGACGGGATGTATGAAATAGATGGGTTGATGACGGTAGCTGAACTTGAAAAAAATTTTTTGGATATTTTCGGAGTGTATGTGCAAGTATTTCGTAAAGCAGGTTCTACATGGTTAATGACCACTACCACCGATCATCTTACCTTGGCAGAACAAAATCATATCGCCGCTGAACAAGGTAAAGAAATTCCTATCGAAGGGCCGGTGGATGCTGCTGACAGAGCTGATTTGGAATAACAATTTATTGAGGAGATTACACATAAATTCTTTCAAAGTGCATAAAATAAAAAAGCCGCCTCGAGGCGGCTTTATTTTTACTAATTTATTTTCTTAATTCCAAGAAACCTTTTATAGGTTGAGCATCTTGACTCAAATTGATAATATAGAAATAGGTACCATCGGTAGTTTTTCCTTCGTTGCCCATTAAAATTCCCACATTGGTTTGTCCATTCCAATCATTGTTATAAGGTTTGGCAACAAAAATCTTATCACCCCAACGGTTCATAATGATTACTTCATGATCAGGATATTTATCTAACCCATTAATTACCCAGGTATCATTAGAACCATCTCCATTGGGTGTTACCAATTCTGGTACCATCACATCAGCATACACATATATTCTTACCCAAGCGGTATCACATACTAGCTGGCAGTTTAAATCACATACCATGTACACCAAGGTGTCATTACCAGCAAAACCACTGTTGGGAGTATACAAAATTTGATTATTCACAACAGTAGCACTACCATATTGGGGTGATGAAACGATAGTAATATTTCCAGCTGATGCAACATCATTAGGCAGTACAGCAATGGTAATTTCTGTTTCCGGATCAGTAGTAGCAGTATCCGGATTAGCTTCAATAGATACTGTAAGTGGAGTAATGCTTACAGAATCAGTCAAACTACATCCATTCGTACCGGTAATTGTAAATATAAACCATCCATAGTCATTTATGGTTGGATTGGGAATAGAAACTAACGAATCGGTTGAAGAAAATCCATTTGGACCCTGCCATTGGTAACTTACTCCGCCCGAAGCAACAATTTGAATTGTTTCATCGGGGCAAATGTTTGATACATAACTTAAGGATGGACTTGGCAATGGATTTACATCAACATAAATGGAATCATACGCAATACATCCATTATTAACCATGAGTACCCAATATCCTTCATCCGATAAATCAGCATTCGTTATATCCGGCATATTATTACTGTATTGGGTACCTTGCGGAGAAGTCCACTGATAATTAGCGCCTGATATTCCACTTACTGCAAAAGTAAATCCATCATTTTCGCAAAGCGGAGATAAGGAAACAAGACTAATTACCGGATCCAGCGGCGTGGTTACAGCGATGTAAATACTATCTGTTGTAGTACACATTCCACCTACCGTAACAATTACCTGATAATATCCGGTATCTGCTTCTGAAATGGAATTTATTTGAACAGTTGATGTATTTCCAATGAGATTTCCATTAGGAGAAAACCATTGATAACTTAATGGTGTGCCATTTGAAGTTACATTTAATTGAGCATTTTCACCGATACATACCGGACTGTTAGATGTAAGTTGTGGAACTGGATTTTCGTAAATAGTGATTGTACCATTAGTAGTAATAGTTCCACATCCACCGGTTAATTCAATTGTATAATTATAAACTCCAGATTCTGTTGGTGTACCCGAAATAGTTATTTCCTGATTATTTATATCATAATTTGAAATAATTCCACTTGGAACGTTATTAAATAGTACACCAGTAGCTCCGGTAACTTGATAAGTAATGGTAGTAATACTATTTCCCAAACATAGGTCCTGAACATCTGTTAATGGTGCTGAAGTCAAGACTATTGTATTATCCGGATTAATATTTATAGTACCAGTAATGTCAACTGTTCCGCATCCACCGGTTAATGGAATAGAATAGTTAAAACTACCAACATTAGTAGCAGGTCCCTGAATGTAAACATATCCGTTACTAAAATACGCAATTACACCAGTTGGTAATCCAGTTGGAGTACCAATACCGTTAGGTCCCATAACTGCTATGGAATCTAAGAATGATTGATTAACACAAGCTGAAATATTGGTATTTCCAGAATATGAGTTTACTATAATAACTTCAATAGTTCCATTTATATTAACACTACCACATCCTCCCGTTAGCGGTATGCTATAATTGTAGATACCTGCTGAAGTGGGAGTACCAGAAATTACCACATCATTTCCAACAAAAGAAGCACTCATGCCGGGTGGTAGATTGGTGGGAGAACCAATACCGGTGGCCCCTTGCGTAGGAATTATTAAATTAGGCGATAAGGGTTGATTGATACAAGCATAAGTTACCGGTGGTGGTGTATATTGATTTTCATTTAATACCGTAATTGTGCCGGTAACATTCACTGTACCGCAGCCTCCGGTAAGTGGTATCGAGTAATTATATACTCCCGGATCAGAGGGTGTACCGGTAATCGAAATAGTTCCACTCGACCAGCTTGCAGAAACTCCATTGGGTAGTCCAGTAGGCGAACCAATGCCTGTAACCCCTGAAGTTGTAATATTCAGAGGGGTCATTGCACTATTTACACAAACGGTTTGATCCGTTGTTCCGGTATAACTATTATCCGGATTAACGGTTATTGTACCGGTAGCATTTATTGTTCCACATCCTCCGGTCAATGGTATTGAATAATTATATGTTCCAGCTGTAGTTGGAGTTCCACTGATGGTGATGGTATTAGAAGCAAACGAGGCGGTTACTCCGGGTGGTAATCCGCTGGGGGTGCCTATTCCTGTTGCTCCAGTGGTGGTATGTGTAATTGCTGGTGTTATTGCAGTATTTACGCACACTGTAGCACTTCCCGGTCCGGTTACGGTATTATTTCCATTGACAGTAATTGTACCGGTAGCATTTACTGTGCCGCACCCACCCGTTAGAGGAATGCTATAATTGTAAATACCTGTACTAGTTGGTATTCCACTAATGGTTATAGTATTTGAAGCAAATGTTGCGCTTACACCGGGTGGTAATCCGCTGGGAGTACCTATTCCTGTTGCGCCGGTGGTAGTGTGTGTAATCGGTGTGATGGCTTGGTTAACACACACATCTACATCATTAGGACCTGTTACCGTATTTACACTTATCACGGTAATAGTTCCAGTAACGTTTACTGAACCACAGCCCCCCGTTAACGGAATCGAATAATTAAATGTACCTGTTGATGTTGGCGTTCCGGAAATGGTTAATGTATTACTGCTCCAAGAAGCATTTACACCAGGTGGTAATCCGCTGGGGGTGCCTATTCCTGTTGCTCCAGTGGTAGTGTGTGTTATTGCTGGTGTTATTGCGTTATTTACGCACACCGTAGCACTTCCCGGTCCGGTTGCTGTATTATCAGGATTAACAGTAACTGTAACCGCTGTTCGGGTTGTGCTTACACATGTTGGATTAGCTATTTCATAACTTTCAACATAATAGGTAGTTGTAGATGTTGGATTTACATTTAAAGGCGTAGTACCTAGAGAAGTACCTCCAGAGGGTACAGTGTAAACATTATAACCAACCCCAGTTCCACCGCCACTAGCAGATATAGTAACTGTTTGACCAGCGCATATCGGATTAGGAGAGGCATCCACAGTGGGTGCTGGCGGAGGTACACAAGGTGCTTGAAAACAAACAACATTTCGTGGAGGTGTTATGTTAGTTACTACTGGAGTAAGTGAGGTATTAGTAACAGTTCCTGTTGTCCAAGAATTATAAATTGGAGATACAAATGTATATGAAGGGGCATCAGATGACATTGAAACATCGGTTGCAGCACAACTGGAAGGAGCTTGACCGGTATTATCGGTTTTAATAAAATGCATATCATGTCCTGTACCCGTAAGATTATATGAAAGACCAATAAAACCTCCATCTGATACTTCTTCCCCATAAGGCAAAATAGAAGCCATGTTAAAAGTGTGTTTTCTTGCCCAAATAACACTATTATTAGATGGGTTGATTTTGAATAATAAATTACTAAATGAAGGTGGTACGCTTGTTTCTAGATAATTTGCCCATACCACATAGTTGCCGTCAGAGGCCCTAAAAAACCTACTAGGAATAATTGGATAATAAGGCCCAACAAACGGAATAAGTATTCCGCCTCCATATCTTCTAATCCAATCCGGACCTGGCCACGAGCTACCATTCCCATCTACTCGCATCAATAGACATGGGCGTGTGGTTCCTCCGGCATTATCATTTCCGGATATAAATTTAAAGCCCAATGCTATATTGCCACTAATTGAATTAAATGATTTAGAGCTTTGAGATACACTATTGTTTGGCAGATCTATTTGCACATGATAATCAATACCACCACTTGTATTAAATTTAACCAGCATTGCATCTGTAGGAACATTATCTTCACAATTGGAATCGTATGAAGCAAAAACATCATTTACTTTATAATTTCCAATAGCCATATATCCATCTGCACTTTCACTCACATCAACAAATTCAGCATCATTGTATATTGGGGCTGAAGAAGTATTGTAATATCTAAATACCCGGTGCCATTGATGCACACCACTTGCATCAAACTTTGCGATAAGTGGGGATGAAATATGTTCTGTGACCGGTGATGAACATGAAGGATCAGAATTTGTAACAGGAGAAAATTTAGGTTCAGGTCCAGAACCGTCTGGGTCATGCCCAATTACATAACCTACACATAAATACCCTCCATCTGAAGTTTTAATAATTTTATTGAAAAAAGCACCATCAGCTTGAGCAATGGAAAATCTTCTTCCGCTAACTACATTTCCTGTATTATCTAAAAACAAAATAAAAGCAGGTCCGTTATTGCTGCCCCCACATGCATAATATTGACTCAATGCTGCATCACGTTTAAAATCTCCAAACATATAACCCAAACTCCCATCAGAATACATTTTAGACCAAACAATGTTACCGGCATTATCCACCTCCGTCATGGATGAACGAATGGGCACAAAATTGGTATGAAACCCGGAAAACACGTAATTATTAGCAGTGAGTGCTTCCGTTGAATTGACGGGTAAATCAAACGACGCTGCATCATAATTAATTCGAAACGTGTTTTGAGCATAACTTACAAATACTGAAAAACTGGTAAGTAAAGCTAATAAGTTGTTCCTTAAGTTTAATTTCTGGTTGTGCATGGATCAAATTTTTAAGTGTTAGAAACCTATTTCTTCACATCCAGTACTTTAATTTCTACCCTACGATTTATTGCATGTTCATCTTCAGTACATTTGATATTGTTGCCACACCCGTTTTTCAACATTTTTTCGCCATATCCACGTGCAATTAACTGCCATGCCTGAACTCCTTTTGTAATCAAGTAATTCACACAACTTTCAGCTCTTCGCTGAGATAGTTTTTGATTGTAGTTATCGTTTCCACGGCTATCGGTATGTGCACTTAATTCTACTTTAGCATTGGTTTCAAGGAGTAGTGTTGCCAAACGGTCTAAAATAATCATAGATTCTGCCAGCAAGTCAGCTTTATTGTATTCAAATAAAATGTCATTGAAGGTAAACACCATGTTTTTCTCAACTATCGGATTGAGATACATGGGTTTAATGGTTTCAGTAATATCTGCCGGAAGTTTGGGCTCAAAATTAATTTTCTCCGGCGTGTATTTAGGCTGCTCGGCTTCTATGTCATATTTTCTATTTCGATAAATACATGGATAAGTATAATATCCCCTACTATCTGTAATTACTTCTCCAAGTAAATTACCATTTTCATAAATTTTCACTTTGCTGTTTGCCAATGGCTGTAAAGTTACTTTATCAAAAACTTGACCTTTAAAGGTGTAACAAATTTCGGGTATTTCAAAGGCGTAGATGTCGTCTTTACCGGGTTTCAATTCACGGTTACTGGCAAAATATCCGGTACGCTCACCATTCATCCATAATCCAAAATCATCTGCTGGAGAGTTAAATTTGCCACCCAGATGCTTGGCTTCGGTATAAATTTTATTCTTTAAATCAATATTACTTCTATAAATATCAGCTCCTCCCCATCCTATTCTTCCATTAGATGCAAAAAACAACACGGTATCGCCCCATACATAGGGATACATTTCATCGCCAATGGAATTGATTTGATTACCTAAGTTAATCGGTTCAGACCAAGTAGAACCATTTTTGTAGCTAACATACAAATCATAGCCTCCCAGACCTCCGGGCATATCAGATGCGAAAATCAATGCATTTCCTTTATTCCATATAACCGGATGGGTATAATTATATTCAGATTTATTGTGTACAAACGCATTTTCTTCATTCCACTTACCATAGGGGGCATAGTAAATCTGCAAATGATTTACCCGATCATCAGGCACCTTTTGCTCCTTCATTTTCTTCTTCTTGGTAATTTTTGTATCGGTTATGTTTTTGCTATAAAAAATAAGATTATTGATAGAATCGAAAGAAGGTGAATTAAAATAAAATTTACTTAACCCAACCACAGAAACTGAATCCTGTTTCCATTCATTTTTATTCCATTTACCGTAAGCTAATCCGTAATTCGGTGTTTCAAATTGAAGAAAATCATTTTTCTTAGGCTGAGGCATGGCAAATACCCATTGGCCTTTGATAAATGTAGAACCTAAATAGTATCCATTCGGCTCAAAATTGGTTTTGGATAACTTTACGGTTTCATCATCTACTGCTTGTTCTTTAAAGAAATTTTTTCCTGCATTGATTTGCTGGTAATAAGTTGCCAGCATAGGATCGTTATATCCGGTAGTTTCAAACTTTTTTAATGCATTTTCTGCATCTGTATATCTTCCTTGATACAAATAACAAAGGGCTAAATCTCTGAACAAATATTCATACTTGCATTTTTCAGGATTTTGCACTTGGGTAAAATACTCTTCTGCTTTTTTAAAATCTTTTAATTGAAAATAAGAGCGTCCGATTTGGGTATTTACCCAATCTTGTAATTTTTTAGTTTTAATCTGTGAATAAAGTTTAATGGCATAAGTATAATCCGATGAATTAAATAACTCATCGGCACGCTGGTCAAGCCACAATTGAGCATGTGATGAATGTACAATACAAGTTGAAAGTAAAACTGAAAACAATGCTTTAGTAAACAGCTTTTTCATAGGTTAATGGCTATTATAAAATTCTGAAAAAAAAAATTTTAGAAACGTGGCACCTCTACCGGAATACGGAATTTACTTTTGGGTGCACGGAACATTAACATTACTTCATGACCAGTAAACTGAGTTCTATCTGAAAAACCTAAACCCAAATTAAATGCGTAAGCTATGGTAAATACCTGTTTTATAGTATAATTGGTTTGAATAACCAGCGTATTTAAGGTACGATAAGACAATCCAAAACCAAAGGCATCTCTAAATAACATTTGTGCATTTACATCTACCTGCAATGGTGAGCCGGCTATTTTTTTGAATAATAAAGAGGGTTGCAATTTCCAATGCTGGCCAAATTTATGTTGCCATCCTCCTTGTAAATAAAAGTGTATATCTTCGATGCGAGCTGTCATTGTAGGGGTAAATGAGCCTTGCTCGGTTCTTAAACTTATTACATTACCTACCGATAACCCTACATAAGCATTTTGAGTAAAGTAATATCCACCTATTCGAAAGTTAGGATTCCAAAAAGTGTTGGTAAATTGACCAATCAAAGGGTCGTTAGGATCTTGTACTATAAGATTGGTAAAATTTCCCTGCGTCATCTCAGCCAATGCACTTAGGCCAAACGCTAAGTAATGACGGTAATTTAATTTAATACGATAAGCAAAATTAGCGCCTACGGTGCTTTTGTAAACCGCTCCAATTTTATCTTGACCAATGGTAAGTCCAACACTTAAATCTGTTTTGCCGATGGGTATGCCCAAATCTGCAGCTCCAACCAAAGGTGCTCCTTTGAAGCCTACCATTTGAGCATTGAATAACATAGCTGCATTTACAGCATCATAACTTCCAAATGCAGCAGGATTATACAATGTAGGACGCAACATATACAGCGAATAATGCGGTTGTTCCTGTGCATTCAAATAGTTGCTGAACAAAAAACTAACAAGTGTAATAAGCGTAATAAGTTTTTTCATCGTTAGGTAAACATTTATTATTTCGCAAATTTAACTTTATTTTAAAATTGAATAATATTCAACCGAGTAAATCATGGTTCCTATTGAGCAAATGAATAGTTTTAATTATTGATTCACATGCCTGAATGAGTAACAAACAATTTTGCACATATTAAAATCGTATTTCAAACTTATATTAAAATGAGTCTGCTTTAACCTGAATTTAAGCTTTTACATGCTTAATAGCCGCATAGAAGATAGCCCCAATACGAATCAGCGTGCAAAAATTTAGCATCAGCGATTTGAATTTTTAAAAATTTCTACTGCTGAATTTGGGTTTAAGTGGCTGAGAGATTGCTTGGTGGATAAGCTTTTGGAATAATGAAATTAACAATGTTACAGCGGGTGAATCCGCACCTATGAGGCGGAAAAATACGCGGACTCCCCACGATAAACAAAAAATTAGTGTAAATCAAATTCTAATCTTTCTCCCCAACGGCTTTCATCGAATACTCCATCGCAGTATGCCAAATGGCCATTCACCCAGGTATGAGTAACTACGGAATGAAAGGTGGTGCCTTCAAATGGGCTCCAACCACACTTGTAAAGAATGTTTGATTTTTCAACGGTGTAATATTTGTTTAAATCAACCAATACCAAATCGGCTTTGTAACCGGGACGAATATATCCTCGCCGGCGAATGGCAAATATATCAGCCACGTTATGACACATTGTTTGAACAATTTTTTCCAACGAAATTTTTCCTTGGTGATAAAATTCAAGCATGGCATTAAGTGAATGTTGAACCAAAGGTCCACCGGATGGGGCTTTGAAATAGGTTTGTGATTTTTCATCCAAGGTATGCGGGGCATGGTCGGTAGCTATTACATCAATTCGGTTGTCTAAAACTGCCTGAAAAATAGCCTCTCTATCTGCAGCTGTTTTAACCGCCGGATTCCATTTAATCAGTGAGCCTTTAGTATCATAATCGGCATCGGTAAACCAAAGATGATGAATGCAGGCCTCTGCCGTGACCCGTTTTTGATTGAGGGGTATATCATTGCGGAATAACTCCAGTTCACGAGCTGTGCTGATATGCAGAATGTGCAAACGTGTATTGTATTTTGTAGCCAAATGTACCGCAAATGATGATGAAGAATAACAAGCTTCAGCACTACGAATTTCAGGATGGCATTTCATGGGAACATTTTCTCCGTATTTTTCTCTAAACGCAGCAGCATTGCGTTTTATCATAGTATCATCTTCGCAATGAGTAGCTATTAAGGTTTTTACTTCTTTAAAAATAGCTTCCAACGCCCGTGGATCATCTACCAACATATCGCCGGTAGAAGACCCCATGAATATTTTCACACCACAAATTTTGGTTGGGTCCACTTTTAACAATTCTTCTAAATTCGAGTTGGTAGTACCCATGTAAAATGAATAATTAGCAAGCGAACATTGAGCAGCACGTTGATATTTTTGCTCCAACAATTCAAGGGTGGTAGCACTGGGAAGAGTATTGGGCATTTCCATAAAAGAAGTAATGCCTCCGGCTACCGCAGCTTTGGCTTCGGTATAAATTTCGCCTTTATGTGTTAAACCCGGTTCGCGGAAATGCACCTGATCATCAATGATGCCTGGTAATAAGTATTTACCGGTTGCATTGATTTCTTTAAAAGATTCATGTTGTAAAAAGGTACTGTCATCACCGGGCAAAATGATTGAATGAATCAACCCTTTTTTAATGTACACATCAGCGGTGAACTGTTTCATTTCATTCACCACTTTAGCTCCCATAATCAAATAGTTCATAACCCAGATTATTTCTTGTATTTGCGAATATTGGAAAGACGAAGGCGAATTACGCCAAAAATAGCTTCCCAAACAATGTTTCCGGAAATTTTGGAAGTTCCTTCCTGACGATCAGTAAAAATGATTGAAATTTCACGCAATGTATAACCCAACTTATAGGCAATGTATTTCATTTCAATCTGAAAAGCATAGCCTCTGAATCGTATATTTGCAAAGTTGATTGCATTTAAAAAAGAGGTTCTGTAACAAACAAAACCGGCCGTTGCATCATGTATTTTCATGCCGGTAATAAACCGAACATACTTTGACGCAAAAAACGACAACAACACGCGGCTCATTGGCCAATTTACCACATTCACCCCCTTTACATACCGCGAACCAATAACCACATCAACGCCTTCCTCCACGCAAGTATTTCGCAAACGAATCAGGTCATCCGGATTATGTGAAAAATCACAATCCATTTCAAAACAATATTCATACTGCGTTTTACTCAATACCCACTCAAATCCGGCAATATAAGCCCTTCCAAGCCCATCTTTCGATTGGCGTTCCAATAAAAATAATCGTTGAGGAAATTCATTTTGTAATTGTTTTACAACCTCTGCCGTACCATCTGGAGACCCATCATCCACAATAAGTAAATGAAACGGATATTCCAAGCTCATCACCTTTCTGATCATCCGCTCAATGTTCTCAATTTCGTTGTAAGTAGGTATGATTACAATGCTGCCCGACACTCTGAAAATTTACTTTTGCGAAGATAGAAAAATACTCAGGATGGAAAACCTATAATCCCAAATTATGCATTAGAAATTTTCCGAAGGCATCTGTAAAGACAAAAAACCTAAGTAGCCACAGTTACATATAAATAACCACAGAAAAAACAGAGGAATACAGGGCGTTTATCTTTGATTTTCTTTGCATTCTCTGTGTATCTCTGTGTTCTTTGTGGTTAGAAAAAGTTGATTGCTATTCGGGTTTAATACTTTTTACCACAAAGTTTTACACAAAGGGCACAGAGAGCCGTTGATTTCTGTCAATAACTCTTTCTTTGTATGCTGTTTGCCTTATAGAACACGGATGATACGGATAGGACGGATTGACACGGATGATATCTGTGTTCAAATGTTGCATCAGCGTGTCTCCGCGTGCTATGATTTAATTCTAAAATTATCATTAGAATTGCTAAACCTTACAGGTTTTTCCTCCGCCGTATCATACAGATTGCTTTCCCGCCAAAGGCGGGTCGCAA
>CALEWF010000132.1 GCA_937925455.1 uncultured Flavobacteriales bacterium
CTTTTTACCACAAAGAACACAAAGTTTTACACAAAGGGCACAGCGTGTGGTAATTTCTGTCATAATTTTTTCTTTGTGTGCATTGTGGTTAAATTTTTACCACAGAGAACACAGATCAATAAACCAATTAAAAAACGTCTTCAACCCGGTTTCATGCAATTGAAGTAAAATAGCTGTTTGAACCCAGGTGGTTACTTCATAGAATCGGCTTGGGTACAGAAATGAAAATGACGTTGCATTATATCCGGTTTTCTATTGCATAATTTGGGATAAATCAAAACCTATAATATAAGGTATTTGAAGACCTTATAGATTTGAAAAAACATCTCACCTTACGATCTGCTGCGGATGGAAGTGGAAAGCCCGCAGGGGCGAAGCCCACAGGGCAGGGGGTAGCGGGGCTGAGGGCACGAAGACACCGCTACCCCGATGCCCTGTGTAGCTGAGCCCCGAGGACTTGTAACGGACAGCCGCTTGAAGCAGCCACATTATTTTAATTTTTAATTTAGAATTGAATGTATTATTGCTAAATACGGTACAAATGGTGAATGAGCGGAGTAGAGAAGATAACAATACACATTCAGGATACGAAATTCAAACCGCAAACGCAGACGGTGAATGTATTTAAAGAAGGAACAGTAAATTAATTCCCTAAATCCGATATAAATTTTATACGCATTAGTCGCAGCTCATGCTCTTCATACACATCTCCATATTCATCGAGAACAGCATCCAAAGAACCGTTATCCGATTCACGTAACAAATCAAAAATTTCTTCCTGATCTTCGGGTTCAATGAGTTTATTGATGTAATAACTTAAATCTAACCTTGTACCTGAATTTACAATACTTTCCAATTCCTGAATCAATTCATCCATTTCTAATCCTTTATTCTTAGCAAAATCATTCAAGGGGAGTTTACGGTCAATGGCCTGAATAATAGAGACCTTCATGGCTGATTTATTGGCCACGGTTTTTACGGTAAAATCAAAGGGGCGTTCAATTTCGTTTTCTTCTACGTATTTAGAAATCACGTCCAGAAAAGGCTTTCCAAATTTTTGTGCCTTACCTTCACCCACGCCTGAAATGTTTTTCAATTCATCCATGGTGGTGGGATATTGTGTAGCCATTTCTTCCAACGAAGGGTCCTGGAATATAACAAAAGGCGGAAGATTAAGTTTTTTGGCAATTTGCTTGCGAACATCCTTCAGCATGTTGAGCAGGGTTTCATCTAAGGCGCTTCCACCCTTTTGCCTGGTGATAATCGCATCATCATCCTCTTCCGTTTCATAATCGCGGTCGCGGGTAAAGAGTATCGGCTCCGGATGTTGCATATATTCCAGTCCTTTATCGTTGATGTAAAGCGTGCCGTAGTTTTCTATTTCCTTGCTGATGAAATTATTTACCAAGGCCTGGCGAATCACTGCATGCCAGAAGCGTTCATCTTCGTAATCGCCTTTGCCAAACACTTCCAGCAGATTGTGTTTGTACTGCCTGATGGCATTATTTTCTTTACCGGTAAGAACAGCCACCAAATGATTCGCCTTAAACTTGCCCTTTACTTCGGTCATTACTTCCAATAACAACAGGAGGTGTTCCTGTGCATCAAATTTTTCGCGGGGATGCGCACAATTATCACACATTTCGTTACAATGTGCTTCATCAAAGTCTTCGCCGAAATAATGCAATAAAGCTTTGCGTCGGCAACTGCTGGTTTCGGCAAATGCCACTACTTCTTGCATGAGTAGTTTATTGATTTCTTGCTCTGCGATGGGTTTGCCGCTAAGAAGTTTTTCGAGTTTTACAATATCATCGTACGAATAGAATGCAATGCACTTACCCTCCCCGCCATCACGACCGGCCCGACCTGTTTCCTGGTAATAACTTTCTAAGCTTTTGGGAATATCGTGGTGAATGATGTATCGGATATCGGGTTTGTCAATTCCCATTCCAAATGCAATGGTGGCAACAATCACATCTACTTCTTGCATTAAGAACATATCTTGATTCCGTGAACGGGTTTTGGCATCCATACCTGCATGGTAAGGCACTGCACTCACCCCGTTTACCTGCAGCATTTCGGCTAATTCTTCTACTTTTTTTCGATTTTGGCAATATATGATTCCAGATTTACCTGCCTGACTTTTAACATACTTGATTATTTCTTTGTTGACATTCTTTTTGGGTCTGATTTCATAATATAAATTAGGACGATTAAATGAATCTTTGAATACCGTAGCATCGGTCATTCCCAGATTTTTCAAAATGTCTTGTTGAACTTTGGGTGTAGCAGTAGCGGTTAGTGCAATGATGGGAACCCTATCTATTTCTTCGATAATGGGTCGTAGCCGACGATATTCCGGCCGAAAATCATGTCCCCATTCTGAAATACAATGTGCTTCATCAATAGCGAAAAAAGAGATTTTTATGCTCTGTAAAAATTGTACATTTTCTTCTTTGGTAAGCGACTCCGGAGCTACATATAATAATTTGGTTACTCCACTTAATATGTCTTGTTTTACTTTATCGCGTTCAGATTTAGAAAGTGAAGAATTAAAGAAGTGAGCCACCCCGTCAATATCGCCATATCCACGGATGGAATCTACCTGGTTTTTCATAAGGGCAATGAGTGGAGATACAACAATAGCGGTGCCTTCGCTGATTAATGCCGGCAGTTGATAACACATAGATTTACCACCACCCGTAGGCATAATCACAAAGGTATCCTTGCCACTCAGCAAATTTTTAATAATAGCCTCCTGCTGGCCTTTGAATTTATCGAATCCAAAAACTTTTTTTAATTGCTCGGATAAAGTATATTCTTCAATCAACGACATAATCATTCAACCTTTAAATATACAACAAACTCTTATAAACGCAAGTTGAAATCATTTATTTTTTTTCACCTCCCAGCCAAAGCGTTTTTTTAACTGTTTGGCAGTTAATTCAATCACCTGCACATTCATACGGATATCTCTAACCGGGCGGTCAAAGCCACCGGTTGGGGTTGACGCAATTTTATCCACCACATCCAGCCCACCAATTACTTCACCAAATACCGTGTACTGCATATCCAAATGCGGTGCACCGCCTAATGTAATATAATCTTGTATGGCTTGTTCTGTAAAATGGAAATCAGTAATACCAGACATTTGACTTAAGTAGTTTTCCATGTTTTGCAATGCCTCTCGAGTAAATTTGGTTCCCTGCACGATATAAAACTGCGACCCGGACGACTCTCTGTTGGGATTTACGGCATCGCCCATGCGAGCTGCAGCTACAGCTCCTTTTTTATGGTGAAATTGAGGAAGTATTTCAGCAGGTAAAGTATATCCTGGTCCGCCGCTACCAATTTCGAATTGATTACCTTCCGGCTTGCTGTTGGGGTCACCACCCTGAATCATAAAATCTTTGATAACCCGATGAAACAACGTGCCGTTATAAAACCCCTCTTGGGTTAATTTTAAAAAATTATCGCGATGGCGGGGTGTTTCGTTGTATAACCACATATAAATTTTACCCCAATCGGTACTAATTTCAACTATTTCGTATTTCTTGGCACTTGAGCCTGTTACACATCCCAAACCTGCAAATACCAGCAAGGCTATGAACAAATGGGTTATATGTTTGTTAAACTTACAAGTCATAATTTAATCTTCATAAAATTAACAATAACATAGTAAAAGAAAACAAATTTTAAAGGTTTTTAAAAATACTTTTGTAGAAAAATACAACAATGATTAAACCATTTATCCCGGTAATAATTGGCACTGTTACTTTATTTGCCTGTACCCCTGCTTCAAAAAGGGATGCGAATATCGAAAAAAAAACAGAAAATCAGAACACACTTTTTAAACCTGTAGCCCCGGTAGAAGACACCCAGGAATTGATTCTGCCCGAAGGTTTTGATTTTAATATTCTTTTTGCCGAAGGAGATACCGTAGAAACAACTACCGGAATAGGATTAGCCAAAGGGAATCATGATATGATTATTTATCTACCTATTAACGGTAGTTCAGAACACGGACATTTATACGTAAGCCATGAAACCCTCACGGCAGATCCCATCACCGGAGATGGTGGAGGGGGAACCATCCTTGAAATAAAAAAAGAAAATGGCATTTGGAAATCCATTGGCACGAAAAAGAATGTAGATTTTAGTGCAGTAGGTGGTACTGCATACAATTGTGGAGGAACGCTGACCCCGCAAGGAACAATTTTATCGGGCGAAGAACTATTCCCTCAGTCTGCCGAAAAATTAAAAGATAAAAAGTTTAAAACCCTCAAAGGGATGAATGGGTTTTCGCTTACTGAAAATTTTGGATGGATGGTGGAAATAGACCCTAAGGCCGGAAAAGCCATTCGAAAGGTGTATAACTTTGGAAGATATACTCATGAAGATGCTTATTGCACCCCCGATGGTAAAGCCGTTTATTTAACCGACGATCATTACCCGGCAGTGTTTTTTAAATTTGAATGTGAGCAACCTAACGACTACAGCAAAGGGCAACTGTACGCCTACAAGCAGTCCACCGATGGAAATAGTGGATCGTGGATGGCACTGCCAATGGACCAGAAATCATTGGTAAATGCAAGAGATATAGCCATTGCCAAAGGTGCTACTATGTTTGTTCGATTAGAATGGATTAAAGAATACAACGGAAAATTATACATCAGCGAAACCGGCAACGACAGCACCGATTATACATCGTTTATTGCAAAAGGCGGAACCATTCCCAACTATTTGGAACAATCATGTAAATATGCTGATGGAAAATATCATGACCCCTTCGGAAGGATTTTAGAATTTGATTTAAAAACCAATCGCATGCGTGAATTTTTAGCCGGCGGACCTATTGAAAAAGATGGCGGGAATTTTAGTAGTCCGGATGGATTGTTTATTGCAACTATTCAAAATAAGCCCTATTTAATTATTAGTGAAGATTTAACAAATATTACTCAAGGCAGGGTTGCGCCAAGAGCTGAAAAAAACGGCTGGGTGATTAACGAAATTTACTTTTTGGATTTGAGCATTGAAAATCCTACCCGAAATGATTTGATGCGATTTGCTATTGCACCACGTGGTTGCGAAACCACAGGCAGCTACTTTACACCCGATGGAAAAACTTATTTTGTAAATATTCAACATCCGGATAAAGAAAATCCTGCTCCATTTAATAAAAGTACTACCATTGCTATTCAAGGATTTTAAAGGTTTATTCCAAACAATGCAAATGCATGCTTTTTTGCGGCTAATGAGGGATAATCCTAATCATGCTACTCACCATTCGATACACTCATCATTAATGATTTTTCGTTGCTAAAATATTTAAAGCTGTATAAGGTTTATCAAGCTATAATTGATCCCAAACCCAAATTGTTATTAGTGTATTGATAATAGGCTGCTTTGTGCGGCTGTTCGTTACAAGTCCTCGGGGCTCAGCCACACAGTGCATCGGGGTAGCGGTGTCTTCGTGCCCTCAGCCCCGCTACCCCGTGCCCTGTGGGCTTCGCCCCTGCGGGCTTTCCACTTCCATCCGCAGCAGACGGGATAGCGTATGAATCTGCCCCTACAAGGCGGAGAAACACGAGGTCAGTCCCCTCATAAAAAAGTATGATTTAAATTCTAACGACAATTTGGGGTTAATTAGTTACTGCCCTTTTTACATGTATTAATTCCCACCAAAGTAAAAAGGGGGCAAAAGCCAATTAAGCTGGTTAAAATAAAAATACCGGCAAAGGCTCCCAGCACAACGGCCAATACACCATCAATTACTTTGGTAAAATACAACACCGCTACTACCCCTGCTAATAATACCCGAACAAGTCGGTCAATGGTTCCCATGTTTGGTTTCATAAAATTTTCGTTTTAATATCCAAATGTAGAGAATATACATTATTCAAAATATGACAAAACTCATATTTAAAATCACGCATTTGATGTATTGTACAACTTAACAGGTAAAATTATATTTACCGAATATAAATTACCGACATGAGGGTTACTTTTTTTATATCATTGCTGGTACTACTTATTGGTAATTTGACAGCTCAAACATGGAACAAAAAAAACATTGATCGTTTGTATAATGATATTATTAATGAATACGGGACAAGTGAACTAAAAAGAATCTTTACAACCCAAAAAAAATTTCCTTATTTACAATGGATAAATAACACCAATAATCATAACAGTATAGTCATTGACCTAGAAATTGTAATCCATGAGATGCAACATGGGATGGCGGATTTCACTTATGGAGAAAGTATTTACAATTACTACCTAAACGACTCATGTATAGTAGATGTAGAGATAACTCCATATTTTGAAACCGACGAATTAAATCTTTATATCCCTAAAACTGTTTCAGACAGTATTTTTAGATATGGAATTTATGTAGGTAAAAAAGATGAATTTAGTGGATACAAAAAAAAATTTGACATCAACAACGAAAGAAAAATCAGCTCTTCCATCTTTTACGGAATATTTGGCCTAATGGAAGAGTTTTTAGCCTATTACAGAGGATTGCAAGTGTTATATCAAGTCTATCCTTATTATGTAAACTATTTAAATACGCATAATTTCTCGAAAGAAGAAAAAGAATCAGAATTAGAAAAATATAAATACCAAGCATATGAGAATATAAATTCATTTTATGAATTTCAATTATTCATAGCCTGGTATTTACTGTATGCCAAAAAAGAAAAAACCGAGATATATAAAAAACTTTATGAAAATAAGCCACTTCGTTATTTATTTAGCTACGTTCATCAATCATTCCTGAACCTGGTAGAAAATTGCATCATGCAATTGGATACTATTCCATTAAGTCAACAAAACTATCAATTTTTAAATTACATTGAATTAAATGATACCGAAGAAGATTTATGTAAATATATTTACTACAGTGATATTGTCACCGATGAATACCGAAAGATACTAATTGAAGTGAATGAAAATCATGCAGGAGAAAAAAGGTTTCGTTTTATTGGAGATCGTAAAGAAAGACGCTTTTTTAAAAAAGAATACAATCAATTTAAAAAAATCTTATTTCGAGATTTCAAAGACATATCAAGCGCTCGTTTAATATTTTTTTTAAGCAACGTAGAAGCACAAATGCAATTTTTAAAACGTCAAACAACGAACGAAATCATCGAAGAAGTATCTAAATTTAAAACCTTAGATAACAATGAACGCTTTTGCAGAACATATGAATAACAGGATGCGGTACATTCTTAGCATGTGCATAATGCTAACTACCCTTCATACAAATGCACAATTGTAAGCTCCCCCGAAAATAGTAAAATTCAAAAGTAGATTTTTTAACATACATATTAAAACTTTTTTCAAATTATTTACTACTAATGATGTTGAAATGTGGTAAACTTGGCTTGGGCTTGTGTGTTTGGAAGTTTTCCATATTTCAACATCATGGGTGTTTTTCCCCCTAATGCTTCATGGGGTCTTTGGTAGTTATAGTCATGTATCCATGCTTGGGTTATTTCTCTTACTTGGTTTATATTTTCAAAGATATAGGCATCTAATACCTGTTCACGGTACGTGCGGTTAAACCTTTCTATGTAGGCATTTTGTGTAGGTTTACCGGGCTGAATATATTGAAATGCGATCTTGTGCATCCGGCTCCATTGGCTGGCTAATGCAGCAATAAATTCTGGCCCGTTGTCCATACGTATTTTTTGTGGTTTTCCCCGCCTATGTAACAAATGATTCAATACCCAAATAACTTTACTGCTTTTAATAGAATAATCTACTTCTATATGCAGCGCTTCCCGATTATAGTCGTCCATGATATTAAAACAACGAAACTTGCGGCCATTTTCTAATACATCACTCATAAAATCCACGCTCCATGTATGATCTATATGGGGGGCTTGTTCTAAGTTTTGTTTTGTTCTTTTTGGCAAACGCTTTTTGACTTTTCTTCTTAAACTTAGTCCTAGCTGCTTGTACACCCTATGTGCTCGCTTGTGATTAACCTGTATCCCTTCATTACGCAGTCGCATATAGCACTTCCAAAATCCCTCTCGTGGATGCAATTCGGCC
>CALEWF010000133.1 GCA_937925455.1 uncultured Flavobacteriales bacterium
ACTTCGTTCTGCTCGCAATAACGCAAAAAATCATCTCATCTTCAAATCTGCCGGGGATGGCAGTGGAAAGCCCGCAGGGGCGAAGCCCACAGGGCACGGGGTAGCGGGGCTGAGGGCACGAAGACACCGCTACCCCGATGCCCTGTGTGGCGGAGCCCCGAGGACTTGGAACGGACAGCCCCATGGGCAGCCGAATAAAAAAATTCTATTGAAACATGATGGTTAAAATTTATATCGGACAAGAGTAATACTTTTTGTTAAATCTTCTAAAAGTATCCCAGCAACTAATGAGGAATAATTTTACGCCCTGCAACAATAAATATAAAAGAAAGGAAACAATAAGTACTTTTGTTAGCTGATGGGAAACATAGTTGCAATAGTAGGCAGACCGAATGTAGGAAAATCTACCTTGTTTAACCGGCTTACCGAAAGCCGAGATGCTATAGTGGATGAATTTAGCGGAGTAACCCGCGATCGCCACTACGGAAAGGCAGAATGGGGAGGTAAAGAATTTTCAGTGATTGATACCGGCGGGTATGTACATGGTTCAGATGATATATTTGAGGAAGAAATACGTAAGCAGGTATTGCTGGCCATTGATGAAGCTGATGTAATACTTTTTGTGGTAGATACTACCACCGGTGTAACAGATTTGGATGAACAAGTGGCCGATTTGTTGCGTCGCACGCCGAAACCTGTGCTGGTTGTGGCTAATAAGGTAGATAACTTTGAACGAATAGCGGAAACGGCTGTATTTTATTCTTTTGGGTTAGGAGATGAGGTTTTTCCAATCAGTTCGCTGAGTGGTGCCGGAACCGGTGAACTGCTGGATAAGTTGGTCCGTTTGCTGCAAGACAAACCTTTGGAAGTAGATACAAACATCCCGAAAATAGCCATAGTGGGTAGGCCCAATGTAGGTAAATCGTCAATCACCAATGCATTTTTGGGAGAAGAACGGAACATTGTAACACCCATTGCCGGTACTACTCGTGATGCTATTTATACTCGCTATAAATCTTTTGGGTTCGATTTTTATTTGATAGATACCGCTGGTTTGCGAAAAAAATCAAAGGTTCGTGATGATTTAGAATTTTATTCAGTTTTGCGAAGTGTACGAACCATTGAAAGTAGCGATGTATGTATCCTGATGATTGATGCCACGGAAGGATTTGAAAGTCAGGACATGAACATTTTTAACCTGATTAAGAAGAATCATAAGGGATGTGTAATAGTAGTAAATAAATGGGACCTGATAGAAAAAGACCATAAAACGGCAGAGAAATACAGGGAAATCATTCAAAAGAAAATAGCACCGTTTAGCGATGTGCCCATAATATACACTTCGGTACCTGAAAAACAACGTATTTTTAAAGCCTTAGAAACAGCCATTCAGGTTTACGAAAACAGAAAAAGAAGAATACCTACGCACGAACTGAACGAATTTATTTTGCCCATCATTGAAGAAACCCCCCCGCCTTCTATAAAAGGGAAATACATAAAAATTAAGTATGCCACACAACTACAAATTGCATATCCTGCCTTTGTTTTCTTCTGTAACCTACCACAGTATATCAAAGAGCCGTATAAACGATTTTTAGAAAATAAGATTCGGGCAAATTATAATTTTTCGGGTGTGCCGATTGAAATTTTCTTCCGGCAGAAATAACTTAGAGCAATCCTTGGTGCCATAAACTCAGGTAATCCATGGTAAGGGCAACAAGAATGTGCAATATGGCGCCCCACCATATAGCTTGGGTTCGGTAACTTAGTAATCCTAATACTATTCCGGCAAGAATAGAGCCGATGGCTTCTGGTAGAGGTTTTTCAAAGTGAATCATGCAATAAGGAATAACCATTACAAAAACAGCATACACCCCAAACCGATGACGTGTGCCATGAATGATAAATCCGCGGAAAAAAAATTCGAGTGAAAAAAATTGTACTGCGTAAAAGAATTCCCAATACCATAAGGAAGGGAATAAAGGCGTTCCGGAATTGGGAAAGAAAAAAGGATAGGTTTGCTGAAAATTTTTTTCAAAAGAAGCAGCAATAACAAAAGGTAAAACCAGTAAAAACAACAAGGCATAAATTTTCCATCCGGAAGTAATGCCTTGAAGTTTCAGACCATAATTGCTTAATTTTTCTTTTAAGACAAACACGATATAAATGGTTGGAATAATAAAATAAGCCACTACACAAACCCACACCCACCAAATAAGCTGATATAAATTGCTATATGGCGAATTTGTGAATGCATCATCCATAATTTTTCCGAGCCCTAAGGCATCAAAAAAAATCCAATGTATTTGAATGATGAATGATGTCCAAAATAATGCAGCACAATCATAGAAAGTGCCGAAAGAATTAATACCCCGATTGTTTTCAGATCCGGCCGTTCATTCAGGGGGAAATAGGCTCTAAGCCAAAGGTATGAACGCATGGCTAAATACCCAGTACCGATTTGCCTTGTTCAAACACAATATCTACTGGAATATTTTTTGATTTTAACCGGTCTAAATCAGCTTGAAGTTCTTCACCTATCATTCCTTTTTCTTTTACTAATTGATCTACCCCGGTATAATCTCCCTGGCCTTGCAAGGTAAGAATCATTCGGCTTAGCTCAGTCATGGCCTGAATCATTTTTTCGAAATTCACTTTGTATTTTCCAGTGGCATCATCGCGTTCAAAGGCTCCTTTTTCTTTAAAGAAGTTAAACCGAATCATGTTGGCCCTGCCATGAGCACTGGATGCCCCAAACCGTACTGAACGGAAAATGCCTGCCAAAAACGTAACATAAAAATCCTCTAATGCGCCTTCTATTTCGCCTTTCTGGTGTAACTGCGTAATCATGTATAGACCTAAAATATCGGCTTTGCCTTCTTCGAGGGCTGAAGCATGTTCACGCAGCGCTTCGCGTACTGTGCCTTTGCCATTGATGGTATTTTTAATTCCTAAGCCATGAGCCACTTCGTGAAACATTACCGTAGAGAAAAAGGCATCGAACGTAATATGCTTCATCTGTGATGGGGCAATCAACTCTTGAGCAATGGGTAATAATATTTTATCAAATTTAGCCCGCATCACATTTTTGAGTTGCAGCCTTCGGGTGCCTTTTTTCAATTGCACTTCTTCATCATTGGGTAAATTAATGGCAATTGTTTTACTTCCTGAATTGCAATCGCCGGCATAATATATTGCATCATACGCATTCAAATCAGCATCCGTACCAGGCATTTCTTTTTTATATTTTGCATCTACCGGCAAGTTCTTTTGCAATTCGGGCAAGAATGCGGCATACTTTTCAAGTTTTTTACTCCACTCCATATCTTTAACCAATACATAGGCTTCAAAAGCGGCCTTGTATCCGTTTAATTGGTCTTCGTAGGTTTCGATGGGGCCTACCACAAAATCTATGGGGTTAGACTTCATGTCCATCCAAGCAAAATCGCTGGGTTTGTAATTATCGGAAAGTAAGGCATCGGCTCGTAGTAACAAATAGTTTTTCAAGCCCGCATCTTCGCTCAACGCAGCGGCTTGCCGAATAAGTGCGGCAGCTTTTTCCAATTTCACTTTATATGCTTGGTGGTAGGGTATCACCATGAGTTTACCCTGACTATCGCGACGAATCAAGGTATATTGGTCTTTTTTTCGTTCATCTGCTAATGCTGCAAATTCAGCGGAGTCCATATCCACCGGATAATAATTTGCTCCTTTGGGCTTTTCATTAAATCCGGGAATAAATGGTTTATTTCCATCGAGGCGATCCCAGGGTCCGTAATTGATTTCTGCAAACCGCCTTAATTTTTCATCTGTTATGCTAGATAAAAATTCATCTTTAGGAATACTCAGGGCTTGCTCCCAAAACAGGTCATCCATGATTTGAGCAGCATCAATCAGCAAGGGAATCATTTGCCGATAATTTTCACTCAACACACTTAAATCGGTGGTTAATCGAACGGTAGTATATTTATCTAACATAGCTTGTACAGAATCAACTGAATAAGATTGCAACATGTTTTCTTTTTTGTCTTTTTTTCCACAAGAAAAAAGCAGGGCTAAAGCAATGGAAAACAATACAGTATGTTTCATAAAAATTTTTTTCAAAGGAAATAAAAACCTGAATAATTTGCGTAATTCATTCTTAGGTAATTATAAATCTCCGTAATTTTAAGCATGCGTTGGATTTTTTTGATCGGCATTACTTCTTGGCTTTTAAACACTACAAAAGCGCAGGTTCCCGATACGTTGTGGACGAAAGATTATGGCAACCGTGAAGTTTTTTCCTTGGGGTTCTCTCCAGACGGAAATCGAATAGCCGTGGGATTTGAATGCCCGTTTCCGGCTTTGCGAATTGTAGATGCCTTGAATGGAGATATTTTATTTGAAACAAACACACAACAACTTTGCCTGCAAACCGTACAGGTTTCAACCAGCGGAAATTACTTAGCCATTGGTGAAGAAGTTGGATGGCTGTATGTGTATGATTTTACAACTTATACTGCTATTGATTCGTTTAATACTGGAAATGGAGGAATCTTTTCGCTTGATTTTCACCCGAACGGTGATGCCGTGATGGTAGCAGGACTGGATGGTTATATCAGTGTATATAAAGTAGGAACCGGCGAGTTGCTTTTACGTTTTTTAGCACACAGTACAGGCGTGATTGCCGTAGATTATTCAGCCGATGGAAATCTAATTGCGTCTGGAGGGAAAGACAAGTTAGTAAAACTCTGGAATGCAAATAACGGAACATTTATTCGCGAATTTAATGGGCACTTGGGCGAAGTACGTGATGTAAACTTTGTTCCCGATGCATCACGAATTATATCGTGCAGCGCAGATGATGATATTCGGATTTGGGAAACCGCTACCGGCAACTGCCTGCATACCATTACTGAACATTGGGCTGATGTAAATAATATTGATGTAGCACCAGATGGAATTCATTTTGCTTCTGCTTCAACAGACCAAACCACGAAACTTTTCCGAGTAGATGATGGTTCGATGGTAGTAAGTTTTGGTGGCGAAGTGCCAAGTAAAAAAAATTGGCTAAACTTTTCACCTGAAGGGATGCGATTAGCGGTTGGTCATCAAAACGGAGTATTGGGCGTATGGAACATGGGGTCGGTATTAGGAACTGAAAATCAGGAATCGGCTTCTTCTAATATAAAGGTATATCCAAACCCAGCTAAACATTCTATTAAACTAAATGGCATTGGGCTGCCTGCTCAACTTACGTTGTATAATCTATATGGCCAAATAGTTTATCAAAATACAATTGCGTCAACAGAGATAGATATTCAAATGCTTTCTGAAGGTTTGTATCTTGGTTTAATACAATCAGAAAAAAATAAAATTATTCATTCGGTGAAAATACAAATCGTTCGATGAATTTCGCTTATACTTCCTTTAAATTAACCATATTCATACCTTTGAAGCATGCAGTGGAACCATTATTTTGAAAATTACGAACCCATCATCAAGATTGTAATTATTATTCTCGGGGCAATTATTGTAAACAAATTGCTTCGAACCATGGTTACAACGTATTTTCGAAGAGAATCTGCCCGAATAAATGTTGACCCTACGGCATATAATTTTTTGAAAAACGCACTCACCTTTCTCATTGTAATTTTTGCTAGCTTAAGTATTATTTATTCCATTCCTGCCTTTAAGCAACTTGCCGTTACATTGTTTGCCGGTGCCGGTATTTTGGCTGCCATTATTGGTTTTGCATCACAAACTGCATTTTCTAACATTATCAATGGTGTTTTTATAGTAATGTTTAAGCCTTTTAGAATTGGGGATGTTATAGAAATAGGTAGAAACCAACAAGAATTTGCCGGAGTGGTAGAAGATATCACACTTCGCCATACGGTAATTAAAAATTTTGAAAACAAACGGGTGATTGTACCTAATTCGGTAATTAGTACAGAGATAATCATCAATCGAACCATTGTAGATGAAAAAGTGGTTCGTTTTTTTGAAATCACCATCAGCTACACCAGTGATATAAACAGGGCTATGAAAATTATTGCCGAAGAGGCAGAAAAACATCCATTGTTTATAGACCCAAGAACACCGGAACAAATTGCAAATAACGACCCCAAAGTAAATGTGATATTGCTGAAATATTCAGATTATGGCATGGTGTTACGTGCATATATTTGTGGGGCTAATTCTTCACAATCTTTTCAGCTACTTACTGATTTAAATAAAATCGTAAAAGAGCGATTTGATAAAGAAGGTATTGAAATACCGTATCCATATTTTAACATCATTCAAAAAAATTCTGAAAACCATACAGGAAAATCATGAGTCCAGGAAACCCAACCCTCGGAAAAAAAACAGGATTACCTCCAGGATCGCTGGTATATGTTGGAACACCATCAAACAAGCCCATAAAAATCTCAATTATTCAATACAACGAGCAAGAATGCAAAGAATTTGTTTTACAGAAGGTATCAGAAATTAAAGATTGTGTGTGTTCAACACACAACTTCTGGATAAATATTAATGGCGTTTACGATGTTTCTGTTATTGAAGAAATAGGTAATATATTTCAATTAGATTCCTTATCGTTAGAAGATATTGTAAATACTCATACCCGACCAAAGTTAGACGAGTATGAAGATTATATTTTTTGTGTATTGAAAGACTTGTATGTAGAAGAAGAAAAAATTATGAAAGAGCAATTATCGTTTGTTTTAAAAGACCGAATATTGCTCACCTTTCAGGAAGAAGAAGGCGATGTATTTGATAATGTAAGGAACCGAATACGCACGGCCAGCACCAAAATACGTACCCGAGGAACAGATTATTTAATGTACGCCTTGATTGATGCCATTGTAGATAACTATTTTGTAATTACCGACTGGTTTGATAAAGAATTAGATTCGCTGGAAGAGGAATTATATAGAACCACCACCAAAACACAATTGGCCGATATTCAACAAACACACGCCACATTGAATGCCTTGAGGCGTTCAGTATTACCTGCCCGTGAAGTAATTTTTTCATTTTACAAATCAGAAAACAGCCTGATAAAAAAGAAAACACATTTGTTTATCCGCGATTTAATTGACCACATTACGCATATTACCGAATCAGTGGAACAAGCTCGTGAAAAATCAAACGGATTAATGAATATCTATATTTCCGGAACCAATCAAAACATGAACAACATTATGAAAACCCTTACGATTGTTTCCACCATCTTTATGGCTTTATCGTTAATTGCCGGTATTTACGGAATGAATTTTAAAAACATGCCCGAATTAGAATGGCAATATGGGTATTTTGCCGTATTGGGATTGATGGGATTGATTTCTATGGGGCTTTTGTTGTTTTTTCATAAAAAGAAATGGTTATAAAAACAAGGAGTAAGGATTTGAAAGCAAACAGATTCATTACCTTTAATTCATAAACTTTTTCTTGTGCAAACATTGCTGGAAGTAAAAAATCTGATTGTTTCTTTTTCAGCCGGAAAACAAGTTACGGATGTAGTAAAAGGAATTTCCTTTTTTATTCAACCCGGAGAAACGCTAGGAATTGTAGGCGAATCAGGCTCGGGAAAATCAGTTACTTCGCTAAGTATCATGAAGCTGCTTTCAGGAAATGGTTTTATACGCTCCGGAGAAATTCTTTTCCATAAAAATAATCAAACGGTCAATCTGGCCGAACTGAATGAAAAGCAAATTCGCCCTTATCGCGGAAAAGAAATCGCCATGATTTTTCAAGAGCCTATGACTTCTTTAAACCCTGTGTTAACTTGTGGTTTTCAAGTACAAGAAGCTATTCAGGTACACTATAATATTTCAAAAAAAGAAGCCCGAGAGCATGTCATTCAGCTATTTGAAAAAGTAAAACTTCCGCGCCCAGCAGATATCTACCATTCTTACCCACATCAATTATCCGGTGGCCAAAAGCAACGCGTGATGATTGCGATGGCCATCAGTTGTAAGCCATCTCTTTTAATAGCAGACGAGCCCACCACGGCATTGGATGTAACTGTTCAACAGAAAATTCTTGAACTACTTCACGACATACAACAAGAGCATGGTATGAGCATGATTTTTATTACCCACGATTTGGGAGTTACGTATGAAATTGCTCATCGGGTAGCAGTCATGCATCAAGGAAAGATTGTAGAATCAGGAAAAACCAGCGACCTATTTAATCATCCTCAACACCCATACACACAAGGCCTCATCGCCTGCCGTCCTCCATTAAACAAACGGTTTTACTTACTGCCCACGGTACAAAATTTTTTAGACGGCTCTGCCAATGTTCTGTTATCTGAAAACAACATTTATACAGCCGAACATAGAAAAGAGCATCATAAAACGCTCTATTCCCAAGAACCATTACTACAAGTTAAAAACTTAACCAAAGTTTATGGAATAGAAAAAAGTTGGTTTGGTCGAAAAAAACAAACTATAGTAGCAGTAGATAATGTAAGCTTAGATGTTTATCCCGGCGAAACGGTAGGATTGGTAGGTGAATCTGGATGTGGTAAAACTACTCTGGGAAGATGCATTTTACGATTGATTGAACCCACGAAAGGAGAGATCATTTATCGTGGAAAATTACTGAATCAACTACAAGGCGAGGCATTAAGAAAGATGCGCAAACACATGCAAATTATCTTTCAAGACCCATATTCTTCGCTCAATCCGCGAATGAAAATTGGCGAAGCCATAATGGAGCCCATGTGGGTACATCGCATTTGGCCAAACAAAAAAACCTGCAAGGAAAAAACTATTGAATTGCTAGAAAAAGTAGGCCTTACAGCCGATCATTTTCATCGCATGCCTCATGAATTTTCTGGAGGACAACGCCAACGGATTGTTATTGCAAGAGCATTATCAGTTCAACCCGAATTTATTATCTGCGATGAATCGGTATCAGCATTAGATGTGAGCATTCAGGCACAGGTACTGAATTTGCTCAATGAGTTAAAAAAAGATTTTGGGTTCACCTATATCTTTATTTCACACGATTTGTCGGTGGTAAAGTTTATGAGCGACCGAATTTTTGTAATGAATCAAGGCAAAATAGAAGAGAGTGGTGACCCCGATGCAATTTATGAAAACCCGAAATCTGAATTTACGCTGCGATTGATTGAAGCCATTCCGGGGAAAAAACTTAGTGCACAATAACAAGCCGCTGTACCCACATATGTTTTTTACCAACAAATTGAATTAAATAAACTCCAGGCTCGTATGCTTGTACCGATAATTGAAATTTTGATATGGTAGAAGTTTTATATTTTTCCAGAATCATTCCCATATTATTTATTATCCGCAACTCTTCAATCTGAGCATCTTCAGGAAATAAAATTGAAACATCAGATGTTGATGGATTGGGATAAATCATGGATTCGGGTTCATTCCAGGATGGAGTAAAAAGCGTAAGATCATTTTTGATGATGGTGCCAGCCATTCCTACAGCATAGGCAGTGCCAATATCTACTACATCTACTGCATTGAGGTAGGTAGTAACCGGATAGTTCATAGAAGACCAAGAAATTCCAGCATCGGTGGAACGAAGAATACTTCCGTTGCCAACAGCAAATAAGACCCCATTTGCGGTATAAACTAAATCCTGCAAATGATTGGGAGTACCACTAACTACCACGTTCCAGGATTGGCCGGCATCCGATGAACGCAAAATTAACCCTTCAAAACCGCAAGCAATAATGGTATCTTTGTTCAGCATACAAACTGATGTAAGAGTTCTATTGTCCTCGTTGTTTAATTCAATCCACAAATTTCCCGCATTCGTAGTTTTAAAAATTCGCCCATCAATCCCCACAGCCACTCCTAATGAAGCAGTAAGAAAATGCACATCTAATAATGTAACAGGAGCTTGATAGGCTAACATATTCCAATGATCACCCCCATTAGTAGAACGAAGCATTAAACCATTCAATCCTACTGCATAGCCGGTATCCGCATTGGGAAAATTTAAATCATAAATCCACTGAGTAGAACCCGAAGGCCTGGGCGACCATGTGTTGCCATAATCTGTAGATTTATACATCACTCCATTGTAGCCACCGGCAACAAATACTCCATTTCCCAGATATTCTAAAGCATACATCCATTTACTGAAGTTTAGTTGATGCGATTGCCAAGTAATTCCACCATTGGTAGTTTTTAAAAACGTGGATTGGTTTAAACTACCACCAACTGCTACCCCAGTGTCTTTAGAAGCAAAACGCACAGCATACAAATTATCTGCTGTTCCGCTTACCTGATTGAACCACTGAGAGAAACCGGGCAATGAGAAACTCCCAAAAAAGAAAATTAATAATTCGATTTTTCTTAAATGCAGCATAAGCAAAAGTAAAAAAAAGAGCTTAACAAGATTTAACCCACTATTAAGCCTGCTATCAAACACCATCAACAAATTATTTTAATTTTGCTTCCATTAGAAATATTCATTTGTATGAAAAAACTAAGACTATTGCCGATCGCAGGATTTTTCTCCATACAAATTCTCTGTGCACAGGCTGTAAAAATTAACTTTGTAGAATATGATCTACCTAACGGTTTACATGTAATTCTTCATGAAGACCACTCCGTACCCTTAGTGGCTGTAACTGTAAATTATCATGTTGGGTCAAAAAACGAAAACCCTGAAAGAACCGGCTTTGCTCACTTTTTTGAGCATTTATTATTTGAAGGAAGTGAAAATATTAAGCGGGGAGAATTTTTTAAATATGTAAGTTCAGCCGGTGGCCAAAATAATGCATACACCACGCAAGATCAAACCTTTTATTACGAAGTTTTACCCAGTAATCAGTTAGAACTAGGTCTTTGGCTTGAGTCTGAACGTATGCTTCATGCCAAAATTGAAGAGGTAGGTGTTGAAACTCAACGCGAAGTAGTAAAAGAAGAAAAACGCCTGCGGATTGATAATCAGCCCTATGGACGTTTTATCTCGGAAATCTTTGTACGTGCATTTAAAAAACATCCCTACCGGTGGGCTCCCATAGGTAGCATGGAACACCTGAATGCAGCGCAACTAAGTGAATTCATTGACTTTTATAAAACATTTTATGTACCCAACAACGCCGTACTAAGTATTGCTGGCGATATTGATATTGAAAAAACAAAAGTTTTAGTAGATAAATATTTTAAGGATATTCCTAAAGGTAGCCGAGAGATTCCAAGGCCCAACACAGAAGAGCCTCCGCTCAATAAGGAAGTTAGAGATACAGTATATGATGAATTTATCCAATTACCCGCCATTGTTTATGCATACCGTATTCCTTCTATGAAATCGGAAGACCAATATGCTTTGGAAATGATGAGTCAGGTATTATCAGGAGGTGGAAGTTCGCGTATGAACAAAGAACTAGTTGATAATAAACAAAAAGCATTACAGGCTTTTGCTTTTAATTATGCACTGGAAGACCACGGGTTATTTATAACAGCCGCCATTGCCGGAATGAATGTAGATGCAAAAGAACTGGATCAGTTAATGGATATCGAAGTTGAAAAGATGAAAAAGGAACTGATTTCAGAAAAAGAGTTTGAAAAAATAAGAAACCAAATGGAAAATCAGGTTGTAAGTCAGAATTCAGGCGTACAGGGAGTAGCAACCAATCTTTCAAACAACTATCTGTTTTTCAGAAATACAAACTTGATTAATACAGAACTAGAAAAATATATGAAGGTAACCCGTGAAGACATAAAGCAGATGGCCAATACTTATTTAAAGAAAGAAAATCGGGTGGTAATGTATTACTTACCCGGTAAAAAATAATTGTCAACCAAACAATACTTTAATTAAAATTGAAGCATATGAAAAAATATATTGCCATAGTAACGCTCTTGCTAGTTTCCTTGGGAGTTAATGCACAAGTGGACCGAAGAAAAGCACCAGCTCCGGGCCCTGCACCCAAAATCAGTTTAGGAAAATATGAATCGTTTACCTTAAAAAACGGGTTGAAAGTAATTGTGGTTGAAAACCGCAAACTTCCTGTTGTTTCGTATAGTCTGGTGGTTGATTCTGAACCGGTGCTAGAAGGTGAAAAAGCCGGGTATGTTGACATCTTCGGACAATTACTTGCCAGAGGTACTAAATCTAGAACAAAAGATCAGATTGACGAAGAAGTAGATTTGATAGGTGCAGATTTCAGCACCTCTTCAGACGGGGTATATGGCCGCTCGCTGAAACGCCATCATGAAAAATTATTGGCGCTGATGGCCGATGTGATTATGAATCCTTCTTTCCCGCAATCAGAATTTGACAAGGTTGTTAAACAAACATTGGATGGATTAGCTACTGTAAAAACAGATCCCAATGCCATTGCTTCTAATTTAATCAATAAGGTGGCCTATGGCCCCAATCATCCTTACGGTGATATTGTAACAGATAGCACCATAGCCAAAATCACCTTGGAAGATATACGCAATTACTACACCCAGTATTTTATGCCCAACATTGCCTATTTGGCAGTAGTAGGAGATATTTCAAAAGCAGAAGTACAACCGCTTATTGAAAAATATTTAGGCAATTGGGCTAAAGGCTCTCCTGCCAAAGCAAAATTACCCACACCTCAACCTCCTGCAAGTGTACAAATTACGATGAATGACCGAGCTGGAAGTGCACAATCTACGATTCGGATAGTTTATCCTATTCAAAATAAAATTGGTGGTCCTGATTATATTAAACTTCGGGTGCTAAACAACATTTTAGGAGGGGGCGCAACGGGAAGATTATTCATGAATCTACGTGAAAAACATGGATATACTTACGGTGCATATAGCTCCATTACGGCTGATAAATATGTTGGGTTATTTACTGCTAGTGCTGACGTTCGTACCGAAGTAACAGATAGTGCGATTTATCAATTCATTTATGAATTAAATAAAATTAGCACACAAGGAGTTACTCAGGAAGAACTTACCAATACAAAAAATGAGTTGACAGGGCGTTTTGCTATCGGGCTTGAAAACCCACAAACAGTGGCTACGTTTGCCATAAACATTGACCGATATAAGTTGCCCAAAGATTACTACGAAAATTATTTAACTGCCTTAAATGCCATTACCTTGGAAGAGGTAAATCAGGTAGCCCAAAAATACATATTGCCCTATAATTTTCATTTAGTAATTGTAGGTGACCGCGCTGCTATTGAAAAGAAAATTTTGAAATATGACAGCGATGAAAAAATTACATTTTTAGATGCCTTTGGAAAACCAGCGGCAGAGTTGAAAGCTGTTCCTGCTGGCGTAACTTTACAAACGGTATTGGATGGATACTTGAATGCACTTGGAGGCAAGGATAAAATAAAACAAATTACCGACGTAACGATGAAAGGTAAATTATCCAGCCAGTTTGGAGCATTGGATGTACAAACCATTCAAAAAGCCCCCTATAAAAAGTACGATGTAATAACCATGGGTGGACAGGTTTTACAAAAAAGTGTTTTTGACGGCACATCCGGCAAAACAGATGGCATGCAGGGGTCCAAGCCTTTTGATGCCGACGATATAAAAGACGGAAAAGCCGATGCCGCTATTGTATTTGAACTTGATTTGGATGCCATTGGCGTAAAAGGTACTCTGCTGGGAATTGACCTAGTGGAAGGAAAAGATGCTTATAAAGTAGCTTATATTTATCCCAGTGGCAAGAAATCATTTTCATGGTACAGTGTAAAAAACAACTTATTGATTAAAACCAGCCATATCGAAAAATCAGAACAAGGCTCAATGGAGATGGTATATTATTATACTGATTATAGAGACGTTAAAGGAGTGCTATTCCCTTTTACCATCAAAGCCTCAATAGGAGATATTATATTTGATAGCATTGAAATAAATACTGGAGTAAAAGACGACGTGTTTAATGTAAAGTAATCATATTCTAATTGATTAAGAAAAAGAGTGCACCAAAGCACTCTTTTTTCAATTTTAACTTGTAATGACTAAATTTAAAGTACTTATCAATAACACATGCAATCAATTCATCTCTTGATATGTGGAATAATAATTGTGCTTTTTACTAAAAAAACAAACTCACAAACTTATACCTATGAAACGCGGGCACTTGGAATTCATGCCGGTGATATGCAAATTACCCGAAAGGTTAATGGAAACCTTGAATACTATACTATAAAAAGTAAGAACAGCGTAAATTATTTGCTGGGAAAAATAGATGTTGACCACAAAACATCTGTTACCTATAAAGACGGTGTTCTTCAGGAAAGTTTTTTAAGAACGGATAAAAACGGAGAGGTAGATCATTTTTGTAGTGTAAGCTACGATGGCCATACTTATAAAATTCAAACAGAAAAAGAAAAACTATCATATTCTAAACCCATTATTGCCAGTGTTGTAACCTTATACTTTAAGGAGCCTGTAGGACATACTGAAATTTTTTCGGAAGTATTTGGGAAGATGGTCCCAGTCACTGAAATTAAACCACATAAGTATTCTATCAAATTACCCGACGGAAAAAAAAATACCTACACTTATGAAAATGGTATCGTGGTAGAAGTTGAAGTGCCATCCCCTGTAGGAACTGCCCACATTCGATTAAAAAAATAATGTGCAGCGAGCTTAAGCCGCCTTATTGCTAAACTTACTTTTTTCTAATTTATCCATAGCATAACTAAGAGTAACGCGAATTTCTCTGTACTCTGATTCCGGGCTTTCAAACATCAAATCATTCATGATAGCTTCGCAAATAGAACGCAAGCCACGAGCGCCAAGCTTATATTCAATAGCTTTTTCAACAATAAAATCCAACACTTCTTCTTCTACAATAAGCTCTTTCCCATCTAGTTTAAATAGCTTTTGATATTGCTTCATAATAGCATTTTTAGGCTCTGTAAGGATGCGCTTTAATGCCTCAGCATCTAAGGGGTTCAAATGAGTAACAACAGGCAACCTGCCCACAAGTTCGGGAATCAATCCAAAATTTTTTAAATCTTGAGGAACTACATACTGCAGAAGATTTTCCTTATTAATCTTTTGTTTATTTCCAGTTGTCTTAAATCCAATGGTTTGTTTATTCATCCGCTCACTAATAATCCGCTCAATTCCTTCAAAAGCGCCTCCGCAAATAAACAGTATGTTTTGAGTATTTACATTAATCATTTTTTGCTCCGGATGTTTTCTTCCTCCATATGGGGGCACACTAATAATACTTCCTTCCAACAATTTTAGTAATCCCTGTTGCACACCTTCGCCTGAAACATCGCGGGTAATAGAAGGATTATCTCCCTTGCGAGCAATCTTGTCAATTTCATCAATAAAAACAATGCCTCGTTCGGCTGCTTGAACATCAAAATCAGCAGCCTGCAGCAAACGGCTTAACACACTTTCTACATCTTCGCCTACATACCCTGCTTCGGTAAGAACAGTAGCATCAGCAATACAGAATGGAACATTCAGGATACGGGCAATAGTTCTCGCTATTAAAGTTTTACCGGTTCCTGTTTCGCCCACCATGATGATATTCGATTTCTCAATTTCTACATCATCTTCTCTAAGAGATGTATTGTGCAATAAACGCTTGTAATGATTATAAACTGCAACAGCAATTGTTTTTTTTGCCTCGTCCTGCCCTATGATATACTGATCTAAGTGTTTTTTTATTTCGGATGGGCGTAGAAGTTTTAATTCTTTTTCAAGGGTTCCACGCTTTTTATGATGAAGCTCTGTTTGAATAATTTTTGCTGCTTCTTCTACACAAAAATCGCATATATTTCCTTCTTGACCGGTAATAAGCAGGTTTACCTGTGAGCGATTTCGCATACAAAACGAACAATGTTCTTCCTTTTGCTTTGCCATATCCATTGAATTTTTAAAAAAGAAGACAAGGAAACACCTTGCCTTCTTCTGTTATAATAATAAAAGTTGCAATTATCCCTGATGCTTCACAAGCACTTCATCAATCATTCCGTACTCTTTAGCCTCATCGGCTTTCATCCAATAATCGCGGTCAGAATCTTTATATACTTTTTCATAGGGCTGGCCACTGTGCTGAGAAATAATTTCATACAACTCTTTTTTCAGCTTTTCAATTTCACGATAAGTGATCTCTATATCACTTGCTTGGCCCTGTGCTCCTCCCATGGGCTGGTGTATCATTACTCGGCTGTGGCGAAGGCCGGTACGCTTACCGTGAGTGCCGGCACATAGTAATACAGCAGCCATAGATGCAGCCATTCCAACACAAATGGTGGCTACATCAGGCCCAATCCACTGCATGGTATCGTAAATACCTAAACCGGCATATACACTTCCTCCGGGGCTATTGATGTAAATTTGAATGTCTCGCTTAGCATCAGCACTTTCTAAAAAGAGCAACTGTGCCTGAATAATATTGGCAATATAATCATCTATGGGTGTTCCAAGAAAAATAATCCGATCCATCATTAACCGTGAAAACACATCTACTTCACGGAAATTTACCGGACGTTCTTCAATTACAGTTCGGGTCATTCCGCTAATCTGACTCATGTATTTTTCTAAGTGCATACTGCTTATGCCCTGATGCTTCACAGCATACTTTTTAAATTCATTGTGTGGAAACATAGCTTTTATCGTTTAGAATTATTAGTATCAAAATTAAATGATACCAAACTACAAAAATTAACCAGAGAATACCTTATAAATATTCAAAAAAGTACACCAAGCCATGTATCAAGCTTGATCCGAAGCTTTTAACTTTTCAAGAAACGCATTATAACTTATTGACTCCTTCACCACATTAAGCTTAGATATAATATATTCCATCACTTTTAATTCTAGAATATAAGTAAAAATTTTATCATGTTCTTCATTGTTGGCCAACAAACTATCGGTTAACTCATCCAATCGTTCTTCAGGAAGTGAATAACCCATATGCCGAACCCGTGTTATAACCATATTGCGGGCTTTATTAATCATTTCTCCATACTGCACCTGAATATTGTTTTGTTCTGCCACCTGACTACGAATCAAATCCCATCGGATGTTTTCTCGGCCTTTGTTATATTCACTATCCACAGTATCCGGATTAAAGTTTTTATCCCCTGCATTTTTCTCTTTAATACTACGTTTCAAAAATTCATCTGGCAAGTCAAACTGAGTTAATTCCAATACAGCATCTCTGATTTCATTTATCAGCAGGACATTACATTTCTGCCACAAATCAAACTTTAATATATCAACCACCTTGTTTCTAAATTCCTCTTCGTTGTGAACCAAATCTTTTCCAAACACTCGATCAAAAAACTCCTGATCCATCTCGGCAGGAATCAAGCGGCTCACCGACTGAATGGTTAGTTTAAACTGATGACTGATTTGATCAACATCATCCGGTATAATGCCTAAATAAATGGAGATCGTTAAATTGTCTTTATAAACTTTTCTTAAATCAATTATGATCTCTTCACCAGGTTTTTTCCCTATCAATAATTGGCGGGTAGACTCATCTTCGATTTTATCAACAATAATATAAGAAGGCTTCGATAGCCCCCCTTTTTTTACAGTACCATCCTCATTTAATTCAGTAAGCGTACACATTACCATATCTTCTTCTTCCACACTTTCGGCAATAATGCTTCTTCCATAAATACGACGAAGCTTCTCTACCTCATCAGCAACTACAGCTGGATCCAGCTCTACCTGATAATAAGTAAACTTTCTATCAGTAGGAAAAACTACTTCAAACTTAGGAGATAAAGCAATATCATAATAAAATTCAAATTCTTTTTGAGTATCCCAATCTACCTGATTCTTCTCTTTATTCAGAAGTGGAAGGGCCAAACAATCTATATTGTTTTCATTTAGGTAGGTGAATAAC
>CALEWF010000134.1 GCA_937925455.1 uncultured Flavobacteriales bacterium
TTTTATTTTGGTTATTACATTCACAAAAAGAGTTTAATATATTCTTATTTTAATTTAAATGCTTGATTAACAGGAGCTGTTTGCGGTATAAACAAAAATTCCCTAAAAAAATTAACAGGTCACTGTTGGATAATTAAAAAAAATGCTGCACCTTTGCAAGCCCGTTTTTAGGGGTATTATTTTTTGAAATAAGCTTGAAAGTCATGACCGAAGCAGTAAAACGCAATACGAGGAAAGAAAAAATAGGTGTGGTTACCAGCAATAAAATGCAGAAAACCATTACAGTAGCTGTTATTCGTAAAGTGAAGCACCCAAAGTATGGAAAGTTTGTAACTCAAACTTCCAAGTTCAAGGCTCACGATGAAAAACAGGAATGTAATATCGGTGATACTGTGAAAATTGCAGAAACTCGTCCTATTAGTAAGGATAAGAATTGGAGATTAGTTGAAATTATTGAAAGAGCAAAATAATCATGGTACAGCAGGAGTCAAGATTAAATGTAGCAGATAACAGCGGAGCAAAGGAAGTACTTTGCATCCGTGTGTTGGGTGGAACCAAGAAACGTTATGCTTCTGTAGGCGATACCATTGTGGTTTCAGTAAAAAGCGCCCTCCCATCTGGTAACGTTAAGAAAGGTGCTGTGGCTAAAGCGGTAGTGGTTAGAACCAAAAAAGAAATTAAACGTCCAGATGGATCATATATACGATTTGACGATAATGCAGTGGTGCTTCTAAATAATCAAGGCGAAATGCGGGGAACACGTATTTTTGGTCCGGTTGCCCGTGAGTTACGCGAAAAACAATTTATGAAGATTATTTCACTTGCACCGGAGGTGCTGTAATAAATTAAAGATCATGGCAGTGAAACTGAAACTTAAAAAAGGAGATAAAGTGGTAGTGATCTCTGGAGAACATAAAGGCCAGCAGGGTATTATTCTTTCCGTAGATCGTGAAAAAAATCGTGCTACCGTTGAAGGGGTTAATATGATATCTCGTCATACAAAACCCTCTGCTCAATTTCCTGATGGTGGAATTATTAAAAAGGAAGCTCCTATTCACATCTCAAATTTGATGTTGCTGACACCCAAAAATGGGACCGCCAGCCGTGTGGGTAGAAAGGTTGAAGATGGAAAGATTGTTCGATATGCAAAAAAAACCGGTGAAATTTTGAAGTAATGTACGCTCCAAGGTTAATAAAAAAATACAAGGAAGAAGTTACACCTGCTTTAATGAAGCAGTTTGAGTACAAAAGTGTAATGCAAGTGCCCCGTTTGCAGAAAATTGTTCTGAATCAGGGCTTAGGCGCTGCTGTTGCTGACAAGCGTGTGGTTGAGAATGCCATCGCTGAAATGTCTTTAATTGCCGGTCAAAAAGCAGTAGCTACCAAATCTAGAAAAGACATATCAAACTTTAAGCTGCGTAAAGGTATGCCGATAGGTTGCATGGTTACACTGCGAGGAGAGAGAATGTATGAGTTTTTAGATCGTTTTATTTCAATCTCTCTGCCACGTATACGTGACTTTAAGGGACTGCCTGCTAAAGGTTTTGATGGGAAGGGTAATTATACACTTGGAATTACAGAGCAGATTATATTCCCTGAAATAGATATTGATAAAATCAATAGAATTATGGGAATGGATATAACGTTTGTAACGTCTGCCAAAACAGATGCAGAAGCATATGCTTTGCTGAAAGAATTTGGAATGCCTTTTAATGAACCATTTAAATCTAAAAACGCATAATTGAGATATGGCTAAGGAATCAATGAAAGCCAGGGAAAGAAAACGTGAACGCCTGGTTGCAAAATACGCTAAGAAAAGAGAAGAGTTAAAAGCTCAGGGAGATTATCAAGGACTTGCACTTCTTCCTAGAAACTCTTCCAGAGTGCGTTTGCATAACCGTTGTCAGTTAACCGGTCGCCCCAGAGGTTTTATGCGTCAGTTTGGAATTTCCCGTGTATTGTTCAGAAAGATGGCCAATGAGGGATTGATTCCTGGAGTTAAAAAGTCAAGTTGGTAATATTAAAGAAGAAAGTAGAACATGGATCCTATAGCAGATTATTTAACAAGAGTAAGAAATGCCATCAAAGCACGTCATCGTGTAGTAGAGATTCCTGCGTCAAATCTTAAGAAAGAAATTACAAAAATTCTTTTCGATCAGGGATACATACTAAATTATAAGTTTGAAGAGAAAGGACCTCAAGGGACTATTAAACTGGCATTGAAATACCATCCAATTACTAAAGCACCGGCCATTAAATCACTGGTGCGTGTTAGTAAGCCAGGCCTTCGTAAGTACAGTAGTGTTGCTGATTTGCCTCGTGTATTGAGTGGATTAGGTACGGCTATTATTTCTACTTCTAAGGGATTAATGACCGATAAAGATGCCAGAAGAAATAATGTAGGAGGAGAAGTTATTTGTTATATCTATTAAAATATCAGCCATGTCAAGGATAGGTAAAATGCCAATTACAGTACCATCAGGAGTTACAGTAGATGTAAGCCCTGCAAATGTGATTACTGTAAAAGGTCCGAAAGGCGAATTAAAAAGAACTATTGATCCAGCTATTACGGTAAAGCAAGAAGGAGGACAACTTATTATAGAACGTCCAACAGACCAAAAGCGTCATCGTGCGTTGCACGGCTTGTACCGTTCATTAATTAATAATATGGTAGTTGGAGTTTCAAAAGGCTTCACCATTGAGCAAGAGTTGATTGGGGTTGGATACCGTGCAGAAGCCAAAGGCCAATTATTGGATCTCACATTAGGATATTCTCATAATATCATTGTTGAGCTTCCAAAAGAAATTAAGGTCGAAACGGTAGCTGAAAAAGGTAAAGCTCCTAAAATTATTATGACATCTGCTGATAACCAGTTGCTTGGTCAAGTTGCAGCAAAGATTCGTTCATTCCGCAAACCTGAACCATACAAAGGTAAGGGTATCAAATTTGTTGACGAAGTAATTAGAAGAAAAGCCGGTAAATCAGCAGGTAAAGGTAAGTAATAGAACAAAGTAAAAGTTTAAAGATATGTCGTTCGATAAAGTAGCCAGAAGACAGCGGATACGATACAGAATCCGTAAGGTGGTAAAAGGTACTGCTGAGAAGCCTCGCTTGGCTGTTTTCAGAAGCAATACAAATATTTATGCTCAACTGATAGATGACGTAAAAGGAGTTACCCTTTTATCTGCTTCTACACAGGAGGCTGATCTTCGTGGAAAGAAAATGACCAAAACTGAACAAGCTGCTTTGGTTGGAAAGAAAATTGCTGAGAAAGCATTGGCTGCAGGAATAACTGAAATAGCTTTTGATCGGGGAGGTTTTTTATATCATGGACGCGTAAAAGCTTTGGCTGATGGTGCAAGAGAAGGTGGTTTAAAATTTTAATTAGATTATGGCAAACACAAACGTAAAACGAGTAAAATCAAGCGAAATAGAGCTGAAAGACCGATTGGTGGCTGTTCAGCGCGTTACTAAGGTTACCAAGGGTGGTCGTCACTTTAGCTTTTCCGCTATCGTTGTTGTAGGAAATGAAAATGGAGTAGTAGGATATGGATTGGGCAAAGCCAATGAAGTAACTGATGCCATTTCAAAAGGGATAGATGATGCCAAGAAAAATTTGATAAAAGTGCCCATCATTAATGGTACTATCCCTCACGAGCAAACAGCTAAGTACAGTTCTTCTGTAGTATATATGAAGCCTGCTGCTCACGGTACTGGAGTAATTGCCGGTGGTGCAATGCGTGCAGTTTTAGAAAGTGTAGGTGTAAAGGATGTACTTTGTAAATCAAAAGGTTCATCCAATCCTCATAATGTTGTAAAAGCAACCTTTGAAGCGCTGAGCCAAATGCGAGATGCTTACACCGTGGCTCAAGAGCGTACAGTGAAATTAAACAAAGTGTTCAACGGATAATATTGATTACCATGGCAAAAATTAGAATAAAGCAAGTACGCAGTAAGATAGGCTGTCCAGATCGTCAAAAGAAAACGCTGGTTGCCTTGGGAATCAAAAGAAATCACCAAGTAGTAGAACATGAGGCCACTCCACAGATTTTAGGAATGGTTACAAAAGTTAAACATTTGGTAGAAGTAGAGGAAGTTAAGTAATTTATTTAAGGTAGATATCAATGAAACTGAGTAATTTAAAACCGGCAAAAGGATCTACACATCGTGAAAAGCGTGTAGGACGTGGTGAAGGTTCTACTTTGGGTGGAACTTCTGGCCGTGGTCATAAAGGAGCCAAGTCACGTTCAGGAAATAGTAAGAAGATTGGTTTTGAGGGTGGTCAGATGCCGCTTCAACGTCGTTTACCCAAATATGGTTTCACCAATTTTACCCGGGTTGAATACAAGCCTTTAAATTTAGATGTTCTTCAGTCTCTGGCTGATAATAAAGGGCTTACTGAAATAACTCCGGAAGTGTTGAGATCAAACGGATTGGTTTCTAAAAATGACAAGATAAAAATATTGGGTCGTGGGGAGTTGAAATCAACCCTTACAGTAAAGGCTCATGCATTCTCAGCGTCGGCTGTTACAGCTATTGAAGATAAGGGTGGTAAAGCGGAAAAAATTTAATTGATTCATGAAAGCATTGATCAGGAAATTACAGGATATCTGGAGAATAGAAGAACTTCGTTCGAGAATTACAACCACATTATTACTGGTTATGGTTTATCGTTTGGGCTCTTTTATCATTCTTCCGGGTATTGATTCAAAGATTCTGGCGCAACAAAGTGCTCAGGGTGGAGGTTCAATTCTTGACATTATCAATGCTTTTACCGGTGGAGCTTTTGCTAATGCTTCCATCTTTGCCTTGGGTATAATGCCTTATATTTCTGCTTCCATTATTGTTCAATTATTGGGTATAGCTATTCCATACTTCCAAAAACTTCAAAAAGAAGGAGAAAGTGGTCGCAATAAAATAAATCAAATCACACGTGCACTTACTGTAATTATTACTGCTGCTCAGGCACCTAATTATTTGTTGGCTTATGTTCCTTCCAATGCCCGTCCAGACACTACGTTATGGTGGATACTTGCCGTTACAATTTTGGTTGCGGGTACCATATTTGTTATGTGGCTTGGTGAGCGAATTACAGACAGAGGGATTGGTAATGGTATTTCGTTGATAATTATGATTGGTATAATTGCGAGTCTGCCTCAAGGTATGGGAGTTGAATTTGTTTCACGGATGCGTCCTGAAGGTGGAGGTATGGTATTGTTCTTACTCGAAATGGTAGTGCTGTTGCTAGTCATCATCGTTTCTATTTTGCTTGTTCAGGGAACTCGTAGAATTCCCATTCAGTTTGCCAAGAAAATTGTGGGTAATAGACAATATGGTGGAGTTCGTCAGTTTCTTCCTTTAAAAGTGAATGCAGCTGGGGTAATGCCGATAATTTTTGCTCAAGCCATTATGTTTATCCCTATTGTTTTGGCAGGATTTGCTAGTGAGGGAGGAAATTGGGTGGTTCGTAATTTTAGTGATTATACAGGGTTTTGGTATAATTTTGTATTTGCGTTGATGATCATAGCATTTACCTATTTTTATACCGCATTAACAGTGAATCCTCAGCAAATTGCTGATGACCTAAAAAGAAATGGTGGTTTTATACCAGGTATTAAACCCGGAAAAAAAACGGCAGAATATATTGATAATGTAATGTCTCGTATTACGCTTCCCGGCTCTTTATTTTTAGCATTTGTGGCGATATTGCCGGCATTTGCTATCTTGGCTGGGGTTAATCAGGCATTTGCACAGTTTTATGGTGGAACATCCCTGTTAATTTTGGTGGGTGTGGTATTAGATACACTTAGTCAGATTGACAGCCACCTTAGAACAAGACAATACGAAGGATTAATGAAATCAGGTAGGATCAAAGGCCGCTCATCCATGATGGGTTATGCCGGATCATAAGAGGAGTTTTGTAAGATGATATACTACAAGACGCCAGAAGAGATTGAGTTAATCAGAAAGAGTTCTTTACTTGTTGGTAAAACACATGCAGAACTAGCGGGTTTGTTGAAGCCAGGTATTACCGGTCTTGAGTTGGATAGGATTGCTGAAACCTTTATCCGCGACCATGGAGGTGAACCTTCCTTTAAAAATTATAACGGATATCCATTCACGTTATGCATTTCGGTAAACTCTATGGTAGTTCACGGGTTTCCATCATCAGAACCATTCAAAGAAGGGGATATTGTATCGTTGGATTGTGGAGTATATATGAATGGATTTCATGGTGATTCTGCCTATACGTTTTGTATAGGCGAGGTACCTGAGCAAACCCAAAAATTACTGCGTGTAACCCGCGAATCATTAATGAAAGGTGTTGCAATGGCTGTTGCTGGCAATCGGTTGGGTGATATAAGTTATGCGGTTCAGCATCATGCAGAGTCAAATGGTTTTTCTGTGGTTCGTGAGTTGGTTGGGCATGGGTTAGGTAGAAATTTGCATGAAAGTCCAGAGGTGCCCAATTACGGAAAGCGGGGTAATGGAATTACCCTGAGAGAAGGATTGGTAATTGCCATAGAGCCCATGATAAACCAAGGTAAGCGTGAAGTAAAAACGTTGAAGGATGGTTGGACGGTAGTTACACGCGATGGGTTACCTTCTGCCCATTTTGAGCATACGGTAGCAGTAGGTAAAAATGGGCCGGATGTGTTATCAACATTTGAATATATTGAAGAAGCAATTAAAAAAAATAATAACTTGACGTTGAATTAATGGCAAAACAGGCATCTATAGAGCAAGACGGAACTATCATTGAGGCACTCTCAAATGCTATGTTCAAGGTAGAGCTTGAAAATGGCCATGTGATTGTGTGTCATATTTCGGGAAAGATGCGGATGAATTACATCAAAATTCTTCCCGGTGACAAGGTACGAGTGGAGATGTCGCCATATGATTTAACCAAAGGTAGAATTAGTTATAGATATAAGTAATATCGCAGTTATGAAAGTAAAAGCGTCTATCAAAAAGAGAAGTGCCGAATGCAAAATAGTACGCAGAAAAGGTCGTCTCTATGTAATTAACAAAAAGAATCCCCGATTCAAGCAAAGAC
>CALEWF010000135.1 GCA_937925455.1 uncultured Flavobacteriales bacterium
TGTGAGGCTTTCAAACTTTTTCTCCATTGTTCTTATTTTTGGGGATCTAATTTATTGAATTTTATTGTATTTTCTAAATGCCTAATTCAAAAAAATTAAATCATAGCACACCGATGCACACGGATGCAATAGATGAACGCAGATTCCCTCCGTGCCAATACGTCCTATCCGTGTGATCCGTGTGCTATTTATTAGACTGGATTTTTATCCGTCTGTGGGTTAATTCAAAATTTTCATGGAAATTTGGAATACGCAATACGTCCGGGGATGATGAATGCGCCGCGAAATTTCACGTTGCGTTGGGATTTTAATTTTTAAATCTTTCTTGATGTGCTTACTTAAGTTCACCATATTTTAACCAATAGCGCATTAACCCGATCATCGATAACGAATCAGTAATTTCATTTTTTAGCACCATGTTTACGGCTTCCTGGATGGGAATTTTTCTAACCACAAGCTGTTCGGTTTCATCTGGTTGAGATTGAGTAAAATGTAGGTCCCTGGCCACATAAATCATTCCCAACTCATCGGTTACCGAATTACTAGTATGCAACGTGGTAAGTAACTCCCATTGCGCTGCCTTAATGCCGGCTTCTTCTAATAATTCTCTTTTGGCAGACTCCAACGGGTCAATGCCAATTTCCCCACCGCCTTCAATAATTTCCCAACTGTATTGATTAAGCGGATAACGATATTGCCCAACAATCCAGGTATTCCCCTCTTCGTCCACTGGAATAATACCAATGGCAATATTCTTAAAATGTACGGTACCATAAATGCCTGCTTTACCCGATGGATTGATTACTTGATGTTCTTCCACACGAATCCATGGGTTTTCGTACTTAAAATGCTTGGAAATAGTTTTCCAGGGATTTTTTTGCATGATATCGAGAAAATAAAAATCCCTGCCCGAGGGCAGGGATAATCTTAATCAATTAATCTATTCTGATTTAGAATCATTCGGTTTAGCGGTACTTCCGGGCTTAGCGATAGATTCACGCATGGTTGTATCTGCCTGAATATTTTGCATTTTGTAATAATCCATAATACCCAGATTACCATTACGAAAAGCTTCAGCCATAGCCTTTGGAATCTCAGCCTCGGCTTCAATTACTTTGGCACGGGCTTCCTGCGCCCGGGCTTTCATTTCTTGTTCTAATGCAATGGCCATGGCCCTACGTTCTTCAGCTTTTGCCTGTGCTATATTTTTGTCTGCCAATGCTTGATCCATTTGCAACTGTGCACCAATGTTCTTACCTACATCCACATCTGCAATGTCAATGGATAAAATTTCAAATGCAGTTCCGGCATCCAATCCTTTAGCAAGTACTGTTTTCGAAATCATATCCGGATTTTCAAGCACTTCTTTATGATTGGCTGAAGAACCAATAGATGATACAACCCCTTCTCCAATACGAGCAATGATAGTTTCCTCTCCGGCACCACCTACTAACCGACGTATATTGGCACGAACAGTTACCCGGGCTTTAGCAATAAGCTGAATACCGTCTTTAGCTACCGCAGCAATAGGCGGTGTATTTATTACTTTAGGGTTAACTGATAATTGTACCGCTTCAAACACATCGCGACCTGCCAAGTCAATAGCAGTAGCAGTTTTAAAATCTAAATCAATATTGGCTTTATCGGCAGAAATCAAAGCATTAATTACCGGAATTACCCGCCCGCCGGCCAGATAATGTGCTTCCAAATCATCTCTTTTGATCGATAGGCCGGCTTTGGTAGCAGTTACCATAGCCTTTACAATGATTCCGGGCGGAACTTTACGAATGCGCATAAAAGCAAGCTGAAACAAGTTAATCCGAACTCCTGCAAATTGGGCCGAAATCCATAGACCAAAGGGCAAGAAGTAAAAGAAAATTAAAAAAAACAGAATTACACCTACGGCAATTCCTCCAAGCAAATACAAGGGTGCAGCATCATTCATGGTTGTTTATGTTATAGGTTTTACAATAATTTTTTTATCCTGTATTTTATGAATCATAATCGGAGTATTTTCATGAATCAAATCACCATAAGAATACACTTCTTCAATACGGCCGTTTTCAAATTCCGCCTTACCAATGGGGGCACAACGGGTAATAGTTTTTCCTTTATCTCCAATATTAAAGCCTGTTGCCTCAGCAGGTGCCTTACTATCAATGAATGATTTTACAGCAAATATTTGCCAGGTATTTGATTTGAATCCGAGAAATCCTAAAATCGCTACCAGTAATAAGGTAATGCCCAATACTACTAAACCTCCGGTACGTCCCAGCGAATAAAAAGCTCCCACTACTCCTGCTATTACCAGTAAAATTCCTGCTATACCAATAAATGTACTTCCCGGAACAAAAAATATTTCGGCTAAAATTACTAGCAATCCTATAGCAATAAGAAGAAGTATGGTAGTAAATGTCATAGTTCTACAAAGGTAAAAGAATAAGTGAGAATATAAAGTTTAGGAGTATTATTATTCTACGGTTGCCGTAAGACCGCGATGTTGCAATATTTTACAGAGCTTTTCCATCTCTTTTTCGCTACCATGTTTCACCTGGCATTTACCTTTAAAATGAACAATGTATGCACATTGTTCAGCCTGTTCGGCAGAATGCCCACAAACTTCCATCAATGTTTGTATTACCCAATCAAATGTATTATAATCATCGTTATGCAATATGAGTTTTTTTACTTCCAACTCTTCTAACAAGATGGAAATATCTTCTTGTACATCTACCTCATGAGAAAAATTGATAGCATTAAAAATCATATTCCATAAATTTTACTCTTACAAAATTCGCATTTTTTCATTGACTTTACAAGCCTTTATAGATTATTAACGCGAAACATCGAAATGGATTTCTTGAAGTACTGAAAAGAAAAAATCATGTACCTTCATGGCTTAAATTTTTAATCTCATGAAAATTGGTATCATTCGTGAACGCAAATCCCCGCCTGACTTTAGGGTTCCACTTACGCCGGCACAATGCGAATCATTATTAATAAAATATCCACAATTAAAAATTGTAGTTGAAAGTTATCCGAAACGGTGCTTTACTGACCAGGAATATGAAAAGCACCATATCCCGGTAGTAAACCATTTAACGGATTGTGATGTAATATTGGGGGTAAAAGAGGTTCCCGTTGATGCGTTGATTGAAAATAAAACTTATGTATTTTTTTCGCATACCATCAAAAAACAAGAACATAACCGTAAACTATTACAAGCCATTTTGAAAAAAAACATTCGACTCATTGATTACGAGTGTCTCAAATACCCTAACGATGGAAGAATTATAGGATTTGGGCGTTACGCAGGCATTGTTGGAGCCTATAATGCATTCAGAGGGTGGGGAATCCGCACCCAAACATTTTTATTAAAACCAGCCCATGAATGCTTTGACCGTAAAGAATTAGAAAATGAACTAAAAAAAGTTAAACTATCTCCCATCAAAATTCTCTTAACCGGAGCGGGGAAAGTAGGAAATGGTGCCAAAGAAATTTTAAATGTACTGGATATTCGTGAAGTTCCTTGGCAAGATTATATCAACCAATTATACCAAGAGCCTGTTTACACCCAAGTAGAATTTCCGGTTTATAATCGAAGAAAAGACGGGACTGAATTTTCTGAAACAGATTTTTTTAATCATCCGGAATTATTTGAAAGTGATTTTGCAAAATTTTTACCTCATACTGACCTCTACATTGCTGGTCATTTTTGGTCGCCCCAATCGCCTCGTTTTTTCACTCGGGAAGAATTGGCAAGTCCTTCCTGTAAAATACAACTAATAGCTGACATAAGTTGTGATATTGATGGACCTATTCCCAGTACTATTCGAGCATCTACCATTGCAGAGCCATTTTATGGATATCATCCTCAAACAGGGCAAGAAAAAGCTGCTTTTGATAAAGATTCAATTACGGTAATGGCAGTAGATAACTTACCCTGTGAATTACCACGTGATGCGTCTGAAGATTTTGGAAATACATTATCCAAAAATATTCTTCCATTATTGATAGACGGCGATAAAGACCAAATTATAGAAAAAGCTACCATTGCTGAAAATGGACAGCTAACACGCTATTTTGCCTATCTTCAGGATTATGTTGATGGGAAATAAAAAAGGACGGTGTTATTTCCGGCCTTTACTCACTTTATAGTTTAATCTATTTATTTCTTTTGTATCTATACAATGGAAGTCCTTCGTACACCGATACTATAATGATGAGTTTTAGCATGGAATAAAAAGCATCTTCAAAAGGCACAGTGCCAATTCTTATTCCCATGTTTTCAGCATTGTTATAAATCACCACGGGCAGGGATGTTAAATAGCCATTTATGATAAAAAAAGGAATCAAGTGAATAAGCCACATAAAATAAAAATAACCTAAAAAGCGGGTTTTAAAAACTAAATAATGTAACAACAATACAATTCCTAAAGACAAAAATGTAACAGCAGTGTACCAATGCTGTATGTAAATAATGCCTATTACTAAAAATGCCGGAATTGCCGAATAAGTAATCCATCGGGCTACCGGTTGAAAAAAATCGGGGAAGTATGCTTTTAAACAATCATAAATAAATATGCAAGCATAAGGTATAGCAAGAAAAAACAGCCATTCTTCTACCGGCAAGCTACCCAAGTAATAACCTAAAAGATATTTAGGATTAAAAGACCAAATACCCATTTGGGTAAAAAATTCATCCCACACAATAAATATCAAGGCATTGATGGCAAGTGCTGGGAATAAAAATTTCCAACGTTTATAGAAGTGAACTTTTTTATCGAATGAAAAAACTAATGGAAAAGAAATGGAAACCCAATCAAGAACCAGGTATGTGTACCGTGGATCCATTGCTATTAAAACAAATTCATTTTATGCATGGCAAACGAACGGGCCAGCAGCGTGATTTTTCTGGCATTACTTATTCGTATGCGTTCTTGCATGATGCGTGATGGCTGAATGGCTTTAATTTTTTTAAATAATTTGAGATAATATTTATATGCCAAATAAACCCCGATTCTGCTACCTTCGGGTAATTGGCGAATACCAGCTAAAGCATGATCAAAGTCGCGTTGAATATCTTCTTCTATTTGCCTTTTAGCATGTTCATCAAAAGCAGAAAAGTCAACATTGGGAAAATAAACACGCCCACGGTCTGCATAATCATCTTTGAGATCTCGTAAAAAATTAACTTTTTGAAAAGCAGCTCCCAAGCTTCTGGCATGAGACTTAAGACGTTCATACATTTCGTGGCTGCCGTCACAAAATACTTTTAAACACATTAATCCTACCACCTCGGCCGAACCGTAAATATATTGGTCATACAAAGCGGCATCGTACTTCTTATTGTAGAGGTCCATTTTCATGCTTTCGAGAAAAGCAACGATTAACTGGTGGTCAATGTTATATTTATTCACCGTACGAGCAAAGGCATGTAATACTGGGTTTGTGCTAACCCCTCGTTCAATAGCAAGCCATGTATCTCTTTCAAATTCTTCAATCAACGCTTTTTTGTCGTAATCATGCAAAGTATCTACTATTTCGTCGGCAATGCGAACAAAACCATAAATAGCATAAATGGGCTTACGGTATGCTTTTCCCAGCATGCGTATTCCCAGCGAAAATGAAGTGCTGTAACGACGGGTTACCAATTCACTGCACTCATTGGCAGTATTATGATACAAACTGATGCTCATGGGTGATTCGTTCGGTTACAAGTTTTGAACTGATTACAACTATTGGTAAACCTGTACCAGGGATAGTTGACGCTCCCACATAATACAGGTTGGAATATTCTTCATCTTTATTAGCCGGTCTAAAAGCTCCAATTTGATTCAATCCGTGAGCTAATCCTAATCCGCTACCTTTATACAAATTAAATTGATCTCTCCATGCTTCCGGACTC
>CALEWF010000136.1 GCA_937925455.1 uncultured Flavobacteriales bacterium
GTTAAATTTAAGCTTACCCAAGAGAATAAAGTTTCAAAAAAATCTTGTCTTAATATAAAATAATCTTAGCGGTTCATATAAATTTATTTTAGGCTGCTTCAAGCGGCTGTCCGCTCCAAGTCCTCGGGGCTCAGCCACACAGGGCATCAGGGTAGCGGTGTCTTCGTGCCCTCAGCCCCGCTACCCCGTGCCCTGTGGGCTTCGCCCCTGCGGGCTTTCCACTACCATCCGCAGCAGACGGGCAGCGGATGCATCTGCCTTACGAGGCTGAGAAATACGATCCCCCCCTATAAAACAGTACGACTAAAAATTCTAATAACAATTTTTGGGAATAATGGTAGTTTTTCTAAAACATAAAAAAAACGGATTCCATCCGGAACCCGTTTCTCAAAATCTAAATCTAACCCTCAGCTAACAAAAATTACTTGGTAGCAGTAGCAGTAGCAGCAGCTTTAGGTGCAGGCTTAGTTTTGCCTAATTTAGCTTCTAATTCAGCTACTTGCTTCTTTAGCTCTTCCAACTGCTCTTCTTCGGTTTTTTTCTTGAATTTGCTGGTAAATTCTTTTACCTTAGATTCAAAATCAGCTGCTTTTGTTTCGCTTTTGCTCAAAAATTCATCCACCATTTTTTTACCTTCTTCAGCAGAGATTTTACCTTTTTTTACCAGCTCGTTCACACTAGCTTCAAACTTTTCAGACATAGCAGCGGCTAATTCTACACCGGCATACAAGAAATTTTTCAATGCTTGTTCCATAATTGTTTGTTTTAATTAGTTAATTATATTGCTGGCATGACATTCTCAAATGCCATGCAAAAAAACAAAAAACACCGTTTAAAATTTCACTTTTAAGTTTAATATATTGATAATCAAGTAAAATAAATTTACTTATAAGTTAAATAGAATTATGACACACCTGACAAGATACTGACAATCTTGACTTTTTGTCAGAACCATGTCAGTTTTTTTAACTTTTAAGTAAAAAAGACGGGCATAGGAAACTGATTTTTTACCTTTGGCAAAGATTTGGAGTAAAAAAGGATATGATGAAGAATAATAAAAGCGGCAAAAATCTCTTTAAAGGCAATCTGTTAAAGAACCTGCTACAAGAGATGCAGGAAATAGAAAAGATCCGGGTGGAAACCAAATTCAACCTGGCTAACAATATTGAAGCCCTGCTGAAGAATAAAGGAATCAGTAAATCAGAATTTGCTGCCCTGATGGGAAAATCGCCCTCTGAAATCAGCAAATGGCTGAGTGGAAAACATAACTTTACTATTGATACACTGATGGAAATTGCCCATGCCTTGCGTACCGACCTAACTGAATTACTGAAGTTTAAGCCGGAGCCTTTATTTAAAACTGAAGTAAAAGTAGAACGAAGAAAACCTAAAACAGAAGAAAAGCCTTCAGAACAAGAAACATTTGATGACTTTGAATTGCTAGAATAACTAAATAAACCGAATTTTTCATGGATATATTTTGAGCTTGTTAACTCGTTAAAATTTAAATTTAATTTTTAAAATTCAAAAAACGCTTTTGAATCAGGGTTTATCAATTTCAAGCTTTTCCTTATACCGTTGTAATAGCAGTGTACAATATTTGTTTGACCGGGAATAAAATCATACAAGATGGTATTGGTAATTTTTACCGGTCCGGCTTCGTGCATGTTTTTAAATTCCAGGTAGCACCAAACTGCCTCTTCTTCTATTTCATAACCTAACATTTGCGGTTGTATAAATACGCCCCCTATTTGTATGGATACATGTTGCTTGATGTATTGAAAAATAACATCGTTTAATGATTGATTATCTATAGATGATAAAATATCTACTTTTAAATCGTACAGTTTAGCAATGGCCGCTTCCAAATCATCCATAAAAATCCTGCAACTCAATTGCAGCAGGTGTTCTCGGGTATCAATTCGCACCTCTATAATACTCACATAATATGGATGTGGCAAAGCACCAGCCAATGTTTTTTGCACACTGAAAACCAAACACCCTATCAAACAAAAAAGCGTAAACTTGCTTCTCATTTCACGATAAAATTACAACGAATGAATGACTTTTGGCTTTGGTTTAGTACTGGCTTAGAACATATAGCTGATTGGAATGGGTATGACCATATGCTTTTTTTACTGGCTTTATGTGGAGTGTATGAATTAAAAGATTGGAAAAAAATTTTCATTTTAATTTCAGCTTTTACCATTGGACATTCCATCACCTTGGCATTGAGCGTATTTAATATACTCAGGCTTCCTTCACCCCTGATTGAATTTCTGATTCCGGTTACGATTGTTGTAACCTGCTTTAATCACCTTCGGCAATTATCTACACCGAAAAATCAATATATGTATTTATCTTACAGCATGGCTCTGTTATTTGGTTTTATTCATGGTATGGGTTTTTCAACCTTACTTCGCTCCATGCTAGGAAGCCAATCATCCATTGTGCAACCTTTATTATTTTTTAACCTGGGTATTGAAGCCGGCCAGTCCCTCATTGTGGCAGGCATAATGGTATTTTCATTACTTTTGTATCGCATTGTTGGTATATCGCCTCAACGTTGGAAATTTTACATTACTTCAGCTGTTTCTGGCGTAGCTTTGCTCATGATGGCAGAACGCATACCGGCATTGTTTGAATGATGAATGATTATGATTAAATACCTTTTATTGCCAGCTTGCTGGGCTTTGGCATATTTATTGACTACCGGCCAAAATATTCAGAATAATCCGGGCTCTAATCACGGAAATAAATTTGAACAATTGGGCACCATCTTGCCTGACCCTAACACTTACCGCACAGCATCAGGAGCCCCCGGCCATGAATATTGGCAACAACGAGCGGACTATGATATTCAATGCCGTTTAGACGAAATCAATTTTGTATTGGAAGGCGAAGAAGTCATCACGTATTTCAATAATTCGCCCGATGTGCTGGATTATCTCTGGTTGCAATTAGACGAAAACCAACATCATCCGGAAGCAGAAAGCAATTTTTTTGATTCCAATCGCATAAGCAAACCCGCAACTACTTCCACCATTGAACGATTGGACCCACGAACCATGTTGCAAGGCTATGGAGTGCAAATCCTAAGCGTAACAGACGCAAAAGGCAATCCCCTGCCTTATACCATTAACTATACCATGATGCGGGTGGACTTGCCTCAACCATTAGCCCCCAAATCAAAACTATCATTTCGTGTAAGGTGGAAATACAAAATTCCGGAACGTATGAAAATTGGTGGCCGCGGGGGATACGAAATGATGGAAGATGGCAATGCATTATTTACCATCACGCAATGGTTTCCACGCTTGTGTGTGTATAGTGATTTTCAAGGATGGAACAACAAGCAGTTTACAGGACGCGGCGAATTTGCCTTGCCGTTTGGAAATTACCGGGTACGCATGACCGTTCCGGCTGACCATGTGGTAGCTTCTACCGGCACCTGTGTAAACATAAAAGAAGTGCTGAACAAAACCGAACTGGAACGCTGGAACAAATCGCAAACAGCTACAGAGCCCATCGAAGTAATTACTTTGGAAGAAGCCAAAACCAAAGAAAAAAATCCGATAAAAGACCGTTTTAAAACTTGGGAATTCAAGGCTGAAAATGTACGCGACTTTGCCTGGGGCTCTTCCCGTAAATTTATTTGGGATGCCATGGGCATTGATAACTATGGCAAGCGCGTGATGTGTATGAGTTTTTATCCTAAAGAATCCTACGGATTGTATCGTAAATATTCTACCAAAGTAGTAGCTCATACCATACGTACCTATTCGAAATATACCGTGCCATATCAATATCCGGTAGCCATTAGTGTAGAAGCCTCAAACGGTATGGAATATCCGATGATTTGTTTTAACTACGGACGTACTGAACCCGACGGTACTTACAGCGAACGTACCAAATACGGCATGATTAGTGTCATCATTCACGAAGTAGGGCACAACTTCTTTCCTATGATTATCAATAGCGACGAACGACAATGGACATGGATGGATGAAGGATTGAACACCTTTATTCAATTTCTTACCGAACAGGAATTTGATAATAATTATCCCTCTTCCCGGGGCCCAGCTCACAAAATTGTAGATTACATGCGCCTGCCTAAAGACCAGTTAGAACCTATTATGACCAACAGTGAAAATATAGTAAATTTTGGTGCAAATGCATACGGAAAGCCGGCAACCGCCCTTAATATTCTTCGCGAAACCATCATGGGACGTGAATTATTTGATTTTGCCTTTAAACAATATTGTAAACGTTGGGCATACAAACATCCTACTCCGGCTGATTTTTTCCGCACCATGGAAGATGCTTCCGGCGTTGATTTAGATTGGTTTTGGAGAGGATGGTTTTTTGATATTCAACCGGTAGATATTTCGTTAGACAGCGTTAAAACCTATCAACTATTTCGAAAAGATACCGTGCCGGTAAATATAGATACAACCCTAATCAGACCCAATTACCGCGATAAATTCATTCACATCACCCGATTACGTAATAAACAAAGCGGAATGAAATTTTTGGTGGATATCGACACCAGTCTTCGCGACTTTTATTATTACTACGACCCAGAAAAAGACAGCAGTTTTAACTTCATTGAAAATTATTTTGAAAATTACGAACCCCTGAGCAACGAAGAGTTTAAAGCGTATGAAAATAAATTCATTTACGAATTATTTTTTAGTAACAAAGGCGGGCTGGTTATGCCTTTGATTATTCAATGGAATTATACCGATGGAACCTCTGAAATAGACCGCATTAGTGCCTATGTATGGCGTAAGAATGAACAAAAAGTGGTAAAAACATTCATTAAAAACAAACCGGTGTCTTCCATTCAATTAGACCCTTTTAAAGAAACAGCTGATATAGATGAGAAAAACAATACCTGGCCTCAGATAGAAATTAAATCGCGTATAGATTTATTTAAGCAGAAAGAAAATAGCATAGAACGCAGACCGCTAAATCCAATGCAGCGAAATAAGCAGTAAAAAAACAAGTATAAAGTACTTTTATTGAGTAAAAAGAAGCTTATAGGATTTTAATCCCCAAATTGTTATTAGAAATTTTCACCCCCAATTATGCATTAGAAATTATCCAGAGTATCCGAGGTAAGACAAAGCGTCGATGCTGCCACTGTTATAGAAAAATTATAACCACAGATAGCACAGAAGATTACCGAATGTTTTTACTCTCATTTTCTTAGTATTCTCCGTATATCTCTGTGTGCTTTGTGGTTAAAAAATTAGTTTACTATTTGAGTTTATTGCTTTTACCACAAAGAACACAACGTTTTACACAAAAGGCACAGAGAGCCGTTGATTTCTGTCAATATTTCTTTCTTTGTATGCTGTTTGCCTTATAGAACACGGATGACACGGATTGGGCGGATTGCCCTGCTGCTCTTTCTGCTGCGGATGGAAGTGAAAAGCCCGCAGGGGCGAATGCCGCAACGCAAGGAGCAGCGGGGCTGAGGGTACGAAGACACCGCTGCGACTATGCGATGCGTGCATGAGCCCCGAGGACTTGTAACGTACAGCCGCTTAAAGCAGCCTAATATCAAAACGCTAATGACAGTTTTGGGTTTTAATTTTCAAAAGGTATCAGTAATAGAAAAAAATTAGACTTAATAAAACAAATCCGGCCTTCGTTGTTTGGTGCGTTGAATGGATTGTTCTAAACGCCATTCAGCGATGAGTTTGTCGTTTCCGCTAAGTAATACTTCCGGCACTTTCAAGCCTCGCCATTCTTCCGGACGGGTATAAACCGGTGGCGCTAACAACCGGTCTTGAAAACTATCGGTTAATGCCGACATTTCATCGCTCAAAACTCCTGGTATTAATCGTACCACAGCATCTACCAACACACATGCAGCTAATTCCCCGCCGCTTAATACATAATCGCCAATGCTTATTTCCTTGGTAACATACACATCCCGTATGCGCTGGTCAATGCCTTTATAATGACCACATAACAATAATACATTCAGCTTTAAACTCAACTCGTTGGCCATGGATTGATTCAACGTTTCTCCATCTGGGGTAAGGTAAATGATTTCATCATAACTGCGTTGTTTCATCAAATCGTCAATACAAGCTGCCAGTGGCTCTACCCGCATCACCATGCCTCCTCCCCCACCGTAGGGATAATCATCTACCTGCTTGTAGGCACCCAATCCATAATCACGTAAATTTACTATATGTATTTTCACCAATCCCTTATCCTGCGCCCGTTGCATAATGGAATGATGCAACGGGCTATATAGTAATTCTGGTAAAACCGTAATAATATCAATGTGCATTGTGAATTATTTGATGTAAATATCTTTCAATAAAGATTCAAAAACTTTGTAATAAATCGGATTCTCCTGAAAACAATCTGCCAAATCTATTTCGCAGGGAAAGAAAAAACCTATTTGTAATTTGATTCCTTTATCTGTTTCAACCAACCATTCCTCCACTTGCTGATCGCCCACAATATGTAGGCGGTCAATCAATTTAGTTTTATAGCGTAAAAAATACACTTCTTGAACATTCAATTGCAACGGAATATCTTTTTTAATACCAAAATCAACTAACTGGGTAATCGGATTGATTTCTATTTGTTTTTTTAAACTATCGTGGATATGAGACAATGCAAGAGGTTTATGCGTAATATCTTGTATTATTAAATAAGGATTAGTTTTATAGTTTTCTTCATCCGACAGCCCATTTAACGTAATTAAAATGATGATTCTCTTTAAATAATTGTCGAGTAAGTCTTGCTGTATTTTAAGATAAGGGATAGATGTTTTAATTCTAAAATTTAATTCTTCATTTGTAAAATCTATATCTTGATTATCTTTTATACTTTGAATAATATCATCATTCCATCTTCTGTAACTTGAACCGCTGACATAAATAAAATCAAACAACAAGGCATTTTTTAACGTTTTTACATATATCATTTCCCGAATGTAAGAGGCATCGTTTTTTTCTGCTACTCCTTTAACATGAAATTTGAATAAACGATTAGATGATAAAAAATTACTGGAGGATGTTTTGGGTGTAAAAACAAAATTATTCCATGGCTGATTAAATTGTTGTTTCAAAAAAGAAAAAACAGAGTCTGATGATGATATGTTCACATTTGCATATTCAACATTGATAAAATATACAATTGCACCCTTCTCATTAACCCGTTGATATGTGTATTGATTAGTGCTACCTCTAACCAAACTATCACAAAAAAACTTTAAAACTAATTTTGATGCGGGATATATCTCGCAATTGGGCTGGGCAAACAACAAGTAGATTGAATTATTAGAAGATAATACCAGTAAAATCCATAAAGCAATTTTATTTATGATTGTATATCGAAACATTACACCCTACTTTTTTTGTAAATTTACATATTGGTTGGCTTGTATGAAAAGTTTTACAGCATTGTTAATATTTTTTTATTGGATTGTTGATAGCTTCAGCCAACATCCCATTTATTTAAAAAATTATTTACTAAGTCCTGCTGAAGTACAATCTGAAAATTTATTATTATCAGAAAGTTTTCAGCTCCATACAGGCCAATTGTATATCATTCAATTTACCGAATTTATACCCTTTTCAGAAATCAACAAGTCTATAGTAGAATTACATCCATTGCAATACATTTCAAAATATACGTATCTGGTAACATTTTCAAACACCATCATTCAAAAAGAAAAAATCACAAAAGCAGGCATCCGGGCAGTGCTCCCCTTTAAAACTGAATATAAAATAAGTTCGCTCATCCAGCAAGATAATAAAATCAAAGAAGAATACTGGCTACATATTCGGCCTGATGTTTCTTTAGATATTATACAAAAAACACTCAATCAGTCTTATCCTTCTATTCAAATACTTGGGAAAATAGATGCCATTCATGTTTTGCATGTAAATATCCCCAAACAGGATTTTTTTGCTGTTATTCAATCGCCCTGGATATATTACGTAGATAATGCTCCCGAAAAACAAGCCGATGAGAATAGTGAAGCCAAAAACACCCTACGTACCAATGTATTGCAAAATCAAACGAATAGTAGCCTTCCTTTAACCGGCCAAGGCATCCGAATGATGCTAAATGACGATGGCGACATTGGCCAACACATAGACTATAAGAACCGAACGGATCAGATGGAGGCCACTCCTTCACCTGCATTTATAGACCATGCCAACCATATTGCCGGCACATTAGTTGGTGCAGGAAACAGAGACCCTCGCTATGCAGGTATGGCACCCGGTGCATTTTTAAAAGTACATACTTACACCACCAATCCGGCCAGCGGACTGGCTTTATTTGACTTTCCGGATGCGTATGTAAATGAACAAATCACCATTACTTCTACCTCGCAAAGCGATGGATGTAATGCCGGATATACCGCTTTTGCCCAACTCATGGATCAACAAATAAATGATTACTCCTCGTTGATGCATGTTTTTTCAGCCGGAAATACAGGAAATAACAATTGTGGCTATGGAGCCGGCAATGGCTGGGGTACCATCACTGGAGGGCATAAACAAGCTAAAAATGTAATTGCCGTTGGTAATGTAACTAACAATGATTTGTTGGTAGGCAGCAGTTCACGAGGGCCCGCCACCGACGGCAGAATTAAACCAGAATGCGTAGCAGTAGGCACCAACATAATTTCAACCACCGATTACCCTGAAGAAAATAACTACGTTATGAAATCGGGAAGTTCGCATGCTTGCCCGGGTGTTGCCGGTACCTTGGCCTTATTGTATGAAGGTTATAAAAATTTGCATGGAACTCAATTACCTTCGTCTGCCCTTATAAAAGCTGCCTTATTAAACACCTGCGATGATTTAGGAAATTCTGGTCCTGATTTTCAATTTGGATTTGGACGGGTAAATGCCCGAAGGGCATATCAACTTATTTTGCAAGGAAATTTTTGGGAAGATTCCATATCTCACGGACAAATCATTGATACATCTCTTTACGTACCTAACGGAACTTATGAGTTACGAGTAATGCTCTATTGGAATGATTTACCCGCTTCGGTATTAAGCCAATATGCCATAGTGAATAATTTAGATATGGAATTAACCGACCCCTCTACTCAAACATTTCTGCCTTGGGTTTTAAACAGCACACCGGATGCAACGCTACTAAACCAACCGGCCACAAGGCAAGTGGATACCTTAAATAACATGGAACAAATTACAGTTATCAACCCACAACCAGGCACCTGGAACCTACGTGTATCAGGTACACTGCTTCCTTTTGAAAAGCAGGCGTTTGTGGTTGTTTATGAATTTGTTCAAAACGAATTGACAGTTACCTTTCCAAATGGTAATGAAAAATTAGTACCCGGCGAAGTAGCCCGCATCCGCTGGGATGCATACGGCAATCCTTCATCTGATTTTCAACTCAGTTATTCTTCAAATAATGGAACCACCTGGCATTTGATACAAAATAATATTCCTGCTGCCCAACGATATTATGATTGGACAATCCCTAATACCGCCGGCGGGAAATACCTCATTCGCATTGAACAAGGCACACTGTATGATATTTCAGATACTGTATTTTCTGTAATGCCCACTGCCGATTCATTACGCATAGATAGCATATGCGATAATAACGTACTCTTAAACTGGCCTGATGTTCCGAACGCCACAGGATACATTATATATAAACTGGGCAATTTTTTCATGGATTCACTCACTACCACCACGCAAAGTCAACATTGGTTAACATTACAAGGCACACCCGATGAAAATTGGTTCAGCGTAGCAGCCCTTGGGCCGGATGATGCCATAAGCCGCAGGGCTTATGCCATTCATGCCGGAATGTTTATGGAAGATTGTTATGCCGCCATGGAAGAACAAGTGAATAACACCCATCCTGTTATTTACCCTAATCCTACAACCCACGAATTATTTATTAACAGTAATCTGCTTGATATATCCAATGAAATAGAAATTACAATCTATGAAATTTCAAGCCGCCAGGTCATGGCAACCAAGCAACCTGCTTCAAAACAAATCATTCGCTTAGATGTTAGCTCACTAACCAACGGTGTATATTTGCTTTCGATAAAACATAAAGAATGCATAAACATCTGGCGATTTATTAAACAATAATTACATGGAATACATCAGCGACCGCATTGCGTACAAACGAACCGAGGATGATTTAACGGTGTATATCCGAGCTACTTCACCCAAGGATAAAAAAAAGGTTAGGCTACTACAAATCTGGCTGATATTATGGTTTGCAGCAGGATTGATTATTCTTTCACAGGTATTTTTTCCGGGATATAGCCGCGATGAAAAATTATTCATGGTCATTTATTTATTTTTCTGGACCTATTTTGCCTATCGGATTGGCTATGCCTATTACTTTAGAAAATACGGCACGGAAGTAATTTACATTAGCAACAACAAATTCATGATTCGGCGGGATATACATGGCAAAGCCGGTAAACCTCTTCATTTTGTAGCCAAAGGCAAAAATCCGTTTCGAAAAGTTACTGAAAAACCGGGCAGCCTCAATGCAGCGTTTTATAATTCATTTTGGGTGGTTACGGGAGGTACCATTTCTTTTGGGGAAAAGAAAGATGAATACCGGTTTGGCTTACAGTTATCCAACGAAGAAACAGAAAAATTAATCCGGTTATTAAATAAAAGCATCAAGAGTAACTAAAAATAGTTTATGGGGTCTGCCGCGTGTTTCTCCGCCTCTTAGGGCTGGATTTACCCGCTGCCCCTATGTTATTAACTTCATTGCTTCCCCGCCATTGGCGGGGAAGCAATCTGTATGCTACAATGCTTACACCACCAACGTCCAACTCCCAAAACGCATTGACCATGTGGTTTGCAACCAACGCACGTGCTACCCAAATATTGAATTACGAATTGTGAATACCATGCAATTAATCCCAAATTATGCAATAGATAACGGGTTATTATGCAAAGCCATTTGCATTAGTGTATTAACAGCCGATTTATTGGCATAACCACATGGGTTCAACAATGTTTTTGATTCAATTCCAATTAAGGTCATTGAAGATATTTTTGATTGGTTTACTTTCTCTGTGGTGAAAAATTTAACTACAATGCATAAAAATAAAAAGTAATGACAGAAATGACGGCGCTCTGTGCCCTTTGTGGTAAAAGCATTACGCCTGAATAATAAACAAATTTTTTAACCACAAAGAACACAGAGATATACGGAGAACACAAAGAAAATAAAAGTAAAAACATACGGTATTGCTCTGTGCTATCAGTGGTTATTTATGTAACAGTGGCTACGTAGGTTTTTGTTTTTCTGGATGCCTACGGAAAATTTCTAATGAATAATTTGGGTTAATACATCTTCAAATCCTCTCATCTTCAAATCAACTCATTTCCAAATTGATTCATCTTCAAATCTGCTCATTTTCAAATCTGCTGCGGATGGAAGTGGAAAGCCCGCAGGGGCGAAGCCCACAGGGCACGGGGTAGCGGGGCTGAGGGTACGAAGACACCGCTACCCCGATGCCATGTGTGGCTGAGCCCCGAGGACTTGTAACGGACAGCCGCTTGAAGCAGCCTGATTATTCTTTATTTCATGATATTTACAAGATTGGATTACAGCCATTGCATCATTTGCTGCTGCATTTTGGCCGCCTCTTCGCCGGCTCGCTTATCAAAATCATCGCCGGAGGATGCATAGATGATTGCCCTGCTGGAATTTACAAGTAATCCTACCTCCTCGTTCATGCCGTATTTTACCACCTCTTCTAACGAACCACCCTGCGCACCAACTCCGGGCACTAACAGAAAATGATTGGGTATTATGGTACGAATTTCTTTGATCCACTCGGCCCGGGTAGCCCCAACTACAAACATCATGTTATCTGGCGTTCCCCAAGTAGCTGCCGTTTGAATAACCTGCTGATACAACAATTTATCTCCTTGCAAAGGCAAGTATTGAAAATCTGCAGCACTTGGATTGGAAGTGAGCCCCAACACAATGGAAAATTTATCAGAATATTTTAAAAACGGTTGTATGGAATCTCTTCCCATATAAGGGGCAAGTGTAACTGCATCACAATTCATCTGCTGAAAGAATGCCCGTGCATACATATCGCAGGTGTTGCCAATATCACCGCGTTTGGCATCGGCAATGGAAAAATGAGATTTGCCGATGTAGTGAAACGTTTTATCCATAATGCGCCACCCCTCAGCTCCCAGCGATTCGTAAAAAGCCGTGTTGAGTTTGTAGGCTACGCAATAATTGCGGGTGGCATCAATGATGCGGCGATTAAATTCAAATACCGGATCTTCGGTTTGCAACAAAGAAGGTGGAATTTTTTGAATGTCGGTATCTAACCCAACGCAAAGAAAGCTTTTACGTTGGCGAATGATTGCTATGAGTTGCTGTTTATTCATTAAGGCGAAGCATTTTTTATGCAGTGGCTCCTTCTTTCAACTTTTCTGCATTCTCTGCAAATTGAAGGGCATCAATAAATTCCTGTAAGTCGCCATTCATTACATCGTGTAGATTATAAACTGTTAATCCAATACGATGGTCTGTAACGCGTCCTTGCGGGTAGTTGTAGGTTCTAATCTTAGCGCTGCGGTCGCCGGTACTTACCAGCGTTTTACGCTTCTTAGCAATGGCTTCTTCGTGTTTACGAACTTCTTCTTCATAGAGTTTTGTTCGCAACATATTCATTGCTTTTTCGCGGTTTTTAAGCTGTGTACGCTCGGTTTGACACATCACTACCGTTCCGGTGGGAATATGGGTTAGAATTACTTTGGTTTCTACTTTATTTACATTCTGACCACCCGCTCCACCGCTTCGGGCAGTTTCCATTTTTACATCCGATTCTTTTAATTCAAAATCCACTTCATCGGCTTCGGGTAATACTGCCACCGTAGCTGCGCTGGTATGCACGCGACCACTGGCTTCGGTATCAGGCACACGCTGCACCCGGTGCACTCCACTTTCAAATTTTAAAGTTCCATACACATCCTGCCCTTCAATTTCTACTACCACTTCTTTGTAACCACCCACCGAACCTTCGCTTTCAGAAAGAATATTGGTTTTCCATCCTTTCTTTTCAGCATATTTTAAATACATTCGCAATAAATCGCCGGCAAATATACTGGCCTCGTCACCTCCGGTACCTGCCCGTATTTCCAGGATGGCATTCTTGCTATCCTGCGGGTCTTTAGGAATGAGTAAAATACGAATTTCTTCTTCCATTTTTTCTTTGGCAGGTACTAATTCGTCCAGTTCCATTTTGGCGAGGCTACGAAATTCTTCGTCTTTTTCGGTCTCCAATACTTGTTTGGCGGAATCCATGTTAGCACAGATAATTTTATATTTTTTATACGCATCTACAATGGGTTGCAGGTCTTTGTATTCTTTATTAACCTTCACAAATTCTTTTACATTAGCGATAAGCTCGGGGTCAGACAAGCGTTCGCCCAAGTCTTCCCAACGCTTATAAATCATTTCTAGTTTTTCCAGCATATCATTCATCGTTAATCTTCGTAAACAAATTCACCCAATTCAGATTGAATGGTTAATTTATTTTTTTCAGATGCTTCGCAACGGCCAATCACCCGGGCTTCAATTCCAAATGATTCGGCCAGTTGTATCATGGCAGAAGCAGCATCGGGAGTGGTATAAACTTCAAGCCGATGGCCCATATTAAATACTTTGTATAATTCACGGGGATTGGTACCGGCTTGTTTCATAATGGTTTTGAATAGTGGCGGAATGGGAAATAAATTATCTTTTATTACATGTAAGTTTTTCACAAACTTCATGACTTTGGTTTGTGCTCCACCGGTACAATGGATAATCCCGTGAATATTGATACGTTTTTTTTGCAAAAGCTGATGAATAAGCGGCAAATAGGTCCGGGTGGGCGAAAGTAGCAATTTGCCATAAGTAATTCCGGTTTCCGGTTCGATATCGGTGAGTTTTAAATTTCCGGCATACACCAGCGATTCATCCATTTCTGAGTCAAAGCTTTCCGGATATTTAGTGTAATATTCGTGCGAAAACACATCGTGGCGGGCAGAGGTGAGTCCGTTACTTCCCATGCCACCATTGTATTCATCTTCATACACAGCTTGCCCGTAAGAAGCAAATCCTACAATCACATCACCCGGCTGTATTTGAATATCTATTACTTCACTGCGTGGAATGCGGGCAAATGCAGTAAAACCCACATCCAAGGTACGTACAATATCTCCTACATCTGCCGTTTCTCCTCCGGCTAATGTAAGTGTGATTCCCAGCGATTCCATTTGTTGTATAAACTGCATTGTTCCCTCAATTAACTGCGCTAATACTTGGCCAGGTATTTTGTTTTTATTTCTACCAATGGTACATGAAAGAATGATATGATTGGTAATGCCGGCACATGCCATATCATCCAGATTCATTACAATGGAATCCTGAATTATTCCTTTCCAAACGCTGTTATCACCCGTTTCACGCCAATAAATATATGCCAGAGAGGTTTTGGTACCGGCGGTATCTGCATGCATTACATTGCAATAATCTGGGTCATTAGCTACTATATCCGGCAATATTTTGCAAAACGCATTCGGGAAAAGTCCTTTGTCCAGATTCTTTATGGCCTGATGTACTTCTGATTTATCGGCCGATACTCCTCTTTTCTCGTACTTTGTATCCATGATTTAAATGGTATAAAAAAAGAGCATCCTGCATACAGGATGCTCTTTAATCATTTATATTAAAGCTATTCTCCGTCTTCTTTTTCGTCTTTCTTCACGGGTGGTTTATAATCGTCGCTAATTTTCTTCACCGTTACACGACGGTTCAAGCGATGTGCATCTTCAAATTTCTTTTCACCATTTTCTTCTTTCTTCAGATTATTGATGTATTCTTCAGTAAGTACTGTTCCTTTGGGAAAAACGTATCCGGATTCAGCTCCTTTCATATCACGCTGCAAGGTACGAGGTTGTGATTCGCCATAACCTTTAGCTACCAAACGTTTTTGATCTATGCCATTATCTACCAGATATTTTACAACGGCATTAGCGCGGCGTTGAGCTAAATCCTCGTTGTATTTGTCATTACCACGAGCATCGGTATGAGCTCCTAACTCAGCTACCATAGTGGGGTTATCTTTTAATATTACAATAATTTTATTTAAAGTATCATTGTATTCGGGGAACCATTCGGCCTTATCGAATACGAATTGAATTTCAAATTCCAAATCTACTTTTTGAGTTTTTAAATAAAAGTCGGCTACAATAGTGGTGTCTTTACATGTTTTGAGCGGATCTAACCCCATGGTAGAAGCCCTGTTAACGTCGTTATAATAGTCTTTTTTGCTGGCTGTCATATCATAGGCAGCACCAAAAGGAATTTCTTTTTTATAGTAACCGGTAGCATCCGTCTTGGTTTCAAACTTGTTACCTTGTGAATCTTCAAACGTTACCGTAGCATCAGGAATTACAGCTTTGGTATCTTTATCACGCACCGTACCACTTAAAGTAATAATTGCTTTAGGAATGGTAAAAGAATAAATATCATCAAATCCTTTACCTCCTTTGCGGTTAGAAGTTAAGAACCCGGCTTCTTTTCCGGCTTCGAAAACTATTCCAAAATCATCTCCTTCCGAATTGATGGGATACATCATGTTTTCGGGTTTATCCCATTGTAATTCTCCTTTTTTATCGCACTTGTAAATATCCAAACCGCCCATACCAGAAGGACGATTGGAAGAGAAATACAATTTACCGTCTTCTTTTACAAACGGATATACTTCTTCAAAAAATGAATTAATATCAGGACCTAAATTTTTAGGATTTACAAAGGTTTTTTCTTTTTTACTATACTCAGCTATCCACAAATCCATACCTCCTTGTCCGCCCGGCATGTTGGATGAAAAAATCATATACTTTCCATCGGGTGTAAGTGCTGGATGTCCGGTAGTAAATGAATCAGGGGCAAGTTCTAATTTCACGGGTTCATTCCATTTATCTGGTCCCTGGCGGCGT
>CALEWF010000137.1 GCA_937925455.1 uncultured Flavobacteriales bacterium
TAATTCATGGCATGCAGGAAGTTGCTGATAGCTTCATCGTATTCCTGAAGCTCTGAAAGTATTTCGGCTTTAAACAGGTAAATTTCCGGATTGGTAGATTCAATTTGTTCCAAATCCTGAAGGCTGATAAGGGCATCGCGATATTGCCCTTTTCTGGACTGTATCTGAGCTTTTTTAAATTTTAATTCGGCCGATGTAGGATGCTGAGATAAGCCCACTGCCACTCCTTTTTCAGCTCTGGATAAATCACCTTGTTGCAAATAATAATTGATGATAGATTCGATTTGTTCCACATCATAAAATTTTTCCTCATTTCGGCGAAGCATAGCCTCAAATCGAGCTACCTCTTTTCTTATTTGCTCGTTATTTTCCAATTCAAACTCTCCGCTCATGCATTAAGGTTGTATTCAAATTTACGAAAAGTGTTACTTCATTCATCCAAATTTCTTTTGTTTTTTTAAAAGATATAAACATTTGTAAGCTCATCTATAATACGTTGCTTATAAATGTAAGTAACAAAACGAAAGATTAATAACGGTAGTATTCTGGCTTGAATGGTCCCTTAGGATTAACTCCGATGTAGGCTGCTTGCTCTTCGGTAAGTTCATCCAATTCCACCCCGATTTTTGCTAAATGCAGGCGTGCTACTTTTTCATCGAGGTGTTTAGGCAATACATACACTTTGTTTTCGTAATTCTTGTAATTATTCCATAACTCAATTTGAGCCAATGTTTGATTGGTAAACGAGTTTGACATAACAAATGAAGGATGGCCGGTAGCACAACCTAGATTTACTAAACGTCCTTCAGCCAACAGAATAATATCCTTTCCATCAATGGTGTACTTGTCCACCTGCGGCTTAATGTTATCACGTGTATGGCCGTAGTGTTTATTGAGCCAAGCTACATCAATTTCATTATCAAAATGGCCAATATTACAAACAATGGCTTTGTCTTTCATCTTCTTAAAATGCTCCGCACGGATAATGTCTTTACATCCGGTGGCGGTAACTATGATATCAGCTTCTTGAACAGCATTGTCCATTTTCTTTACGGCAAACCCATCCATAGCAGCCTGCAAAGCACAAATGGGGTCAATTTCTGTTACAATCACCCGGGCGCCTGCCCCACGCAAGGAAGCAGCGGAACCTTTTCCTACATCGCCATATCCGGCCACCACAGCCACTTTGCCGGCAATCATAATATCAGTTGCCCGGCGAATGGCATCTACCAGTGATTCTTTACAACCATACTTGTTATCAAATTTTGATTTGGTAACAGAGTCATTTACATTAATAGCCGGAATAGGCAAGGTTCCTTTCTTCATTCGTTCGTACAAGCGATGTACCCCGGTAGTAGTTTCTTCGCTCAAGCCACGAATGCCGGGAACTAATTCCGGATATCTATCAAATACCATGTTGGTGAGGTCGCCACCGTCATCGAGAATCATATTTAAGGGTTGGCCTCCTTCAAAAGCAAACAGGGTTTGCTCAATACACCAGTCAAATTCTTCTTCGGTCATACCTTTCCAGGCAAACACCGGAATACCGGCAGCAGCAATGGCTGCAGCAGCATGATCTTGCGTAGAGAAGATATTGCAAGAAGACCAAGCAACTTCAGCCCCCAGTTCTACCAGTGTTTCAATCAATACTGCAGTTTGAATGGTCATGTGCAGACAACCGGCAATACGGGCACCTTTTAAAGGTTTTTGTGCGCCATACTCTTCACGCAATGCCATCAAGCCGGGCATTTCTGCTTCAGCTAATTTTATTTCTTTTCTCCCCCATTCTGCCAGGGTGATATCTTTTACTTTGTAACGAAGTTTGTTTTCTACGGATGTTGACATAAAAAAACGATTACGATGTTCTAAATTTTAATGCAAAGTTAGCAAAAAAGACCATAGTCCGGAGATTTTTATAGTATCAGGCATGATGGGCATGAACATAAGACGAAAGAAAAAGAATAAGTTAGTAGCACAAAACGTCTATCTTCTTCAAAATTTTTCCCCGCATTTCAAACCCACTTTGTATATTCATCCCATGATATTAGATCAGATTCGTCAAAAAGCCAATCAATCCAACCCGCAATTAGCGGTACTTATTGATCCCGGTAAACTTAGCTTGCAAGCGGTAGAAAAAACTGCAAAGCTGTGCGAACAATATCAGATTGATTATGTATTTGTAGGGGGAAGTGTAATGCTGGATAGTAGCTTGGAAGCATGCATCCAAACCATTAAAACAGCTTATACCGGGCCGGTGATTTTGTTTCCCGGAAATACCTTTCAGGTGCATCCTTTAGCTGACGGAATTTTGTTACTCTCATTAATTTCGGGCAGAAATGCTGATTTGTTGATCGGAAAACACGTAGAAGCAGCCGGAATGATTAAAGCAGCCAAGCTGGAAGTAATACCTACCGGCTATCTGTTGATTAGCCAAGACCAACCCACTGCTGCACAATACATGAGCCAAACACAACCCATTCCCAGAAACAAGCCCGAACTAGCAGCAGCCACTGCCTTAGCCGGAGAGATGTTGGGCTTACAAGTAATGTATTTAGATGCCGGTAGTGGTGCTTCGCAGCCAGTATCGGTAGATATGATTCAAAAAGTAAGACAAACTATTCTGACGCCTATCATTGTGGGAGGTGGCATTCGTTCTGCTGAAGATGCCATGGCTGCATGGAAAGCGGGGGCTTCCATAGTTGTGATAGGTACAGCCTTAGAAAATTCACCCGATTTAATGAAGTGCTTTGCGTCCGCAAGAAATTTCATGCATGCATAATATTTGGCAAACTTTGCAAAATCAAGCATCCGCCATGCAATGGCTGGAAATATTGGGTGTTGTTTCTGCGTTGTTATTTACTATACTAGCTGCCTATGAAAAAAAAGCCTGCTGGCCATTCGGGCTCATCAGCTCGGCCATTTATGTTTATTTGTGTGTGGAAATAAAATTATATCAAGATGCTATTATTAATCTGTATTATGTATTTATGGCTATGTATGGTTGGTGGAAATGGAATCAACCCACAGCAAGTGAACAAAACACTATAAAAATCACTAGACTTACCTCCACACAACGATTACACTATCTCATCATGGCTTCAATTTTTACTGCCATCAGCGGTTCGTTTTTTTATTTGTACACGGATGCTTCATTTCCTTTCGCCGATGCATTTACCACCGTATTTGCTTTTTTGGCTACCTGGCTGCAGGCAAGGAAAATAATTGAGAACTGGGTTATCTTTTTGGTGGTAGATACGGTATCAGCCGTACTGTATTTTCAAAAATCCCTGTATTTTACTAGTTTATTATTTATATTGTATACCCTGCTTTGCGTTTTTGCATGGAATCGTTGGAAAGAAAAAATAAACCACTACGCGTAGCCATAACCGGACCGGAATGTTCAGGGAAAACTTATCTGGCTGAGCAATTGGCGAAATATTACAAAAGTTGCTGGGTGCCTGAAAAAGCCCGTGAATACTTGCCAGCTTTAGGACGAAAATACCGGTTTGATGATTTATTGATTTTATCGCGCCTGCAAATGGAAGAAGAAGAAAAAATCGTGAAAAGCTGCCAGGGTCTGGCCGTTTTTTGCGATACGGAATTAATCAATATAAAAATCTGGAGCGAATACCGATTTGGAAAAGTGCATGAAGAAGTAATTCGCAATATCGAACATGCTACATACGATTTTTATTTTTTAATGTATCCGGATATTCCTTGGGAATACGACCCGTTACGAGAAAATCCGGATGACAGGTTAGAATTATTTGCGTTGTTTGAAAAGGAACTGCATCAATTCAGAAAAACCTATTACGTTATTCAAGGCAGCTTTTACCAACGATTGCACGATGCCATTTATCAGGTTAATCAGCTATTAAAAGTGAAACAATAATACGTTTTCACTTATTTTTTAAAACTTCCTTTGTCTGCCATTCTTGCTAAGCCAATCAATATTCGCTTTAAAATATTTCCACGGTTTCCTCTTTTACTACCATTACGGATGCTATCAAAAAACAACTTTGTGTACATGGATGAATAAATAGCGCATTTATAATGATTAAATTTTTTTCCACCGTGTCGAAGTTTTACCAAGTTACTTCCGTTCATCTTCATGGCTTCATAAGCCACGATGGCATTTTTATAGGTTACTTGTTCATCACCTTTACAAAAGCAAAGTTGCATAGGGCTTTCCGGCTTCCAGTTGTAAACATCATTGTCTTTAATGGCTTTGTGCAAAACAAACTCGGGATTTTCGGTAAATTCTTTCACATAATTTTCATCTATCATTTCTACCGGGCGTTCAGGTAAGTATTTATTAATATCACCCATTTCATATTGGCCATTGTAATAATACTTTACAATAGTATCATATGGCGACTTATAAATTTTATAAAAATCATCAGGAATTATTTTATACACTTCATTGTATGAATTTAATAGATAGGGTAAATATCCCGGATGGGAATATTTTTCAAACATCACGGTACTTTGTACGCCAGAAAGATCATACGGGCCTGACATAGGAGATGAAGCTGTTACCTTCATAGTGCCTTTCATTTTTTCCTGAATATATTTATGCGTTGCCATGGAGGCATGCCCTCCTTGAGAATAACCGGTGAGGAAAAGCTGACCGTTGGTTTCAATCTGTTTATCTTTTAAAATTTGTTGCGTTGCTTTAATTAAATCAACCGATGCCCGGGCTTCTGTTTCAGCATGCTGATACAGATGAAATTTTTCACCATACCCTAAACCCACATAATCAGGAAAAACTACAATATATCCATCTACAGCAAAGCCAATGCAAATAGATTGTTCACCATCTTCTACACCCAATCCCCGTTTTTTCTTGATACGGGTTCCATGATTGTAACAAATCATGGCGGGTTTCTTTTTTAAGTCGCGGGGAATAAAAACCACTCCGGATGCTTTAATCGGCGAGCCATCGTGCCATTTCGTGGTGTATAATACTTCGTACACTTCTACGGCATGCTTAATAGGAACTATGGCCCGTGGAATTTTATACTTCTTCCAGGTATCTTTTAATTCCTCTCGGCTATAAAACTTTCTCAATTCGTAAGACTGAAGCGTTCCCAGTGAATCGTTCCATGCATTCGCTTGGATTAAAAAGCTTAGTACAAAACAAAAAAATCAAACACCCATTTTCATCATAAAAATAAAGTTAAGGTTTCCAAATATTGTTTTCTTTTACCAGATCAGCCATTCGCTCTGATGGGTCAATCATCACAGAGGTAATATTTTGTATTGGTATTGGAACTGTAAATGAGTAGGTTGAATACACCCACATCCAGTCAGGAAGTACCTCGGGTTTAATATTTTTATATGTTTCCCGTTTTTCTCCTCTCATTAAATCTAATGGAATATAATAATAAAATGTGGACGAAGTATTTGTTTCAACAATGATATCCAAAGGCATGGGAAAATCACCAATACGCTGTAATGTGATTTCAGTTTTATTTCCTACTGATTTTACAGATTGAATGCCGTAGTCAATAATATTAAGTGAATAAATAAATTGCTGAAGATACCAGTGTAATTCCAACCCGGAAGTTTTCTCCATCACCCGGATAAAATCATTGGGATGAGGATGTTTAAATTTCCATTCATTAAAGTAGCGAAGCAACCCACGTTCAAATGCGTCTTGCCCTATGATGTAACTTAATTGATGTAAAAAGACGGCTCCGGCAGAATAGGATGAAATTCCGTAAGTACGATTTCGTTTGTAAAAATCTGCATGAGTAGAAAGTGGTTCCCGATCAGCAGATTTGAGCAGAAAAAAGTAGGACGAATAATTGCTGAGAAACGGGTTATCACTGTTGATATTGAATAATCTATCCAGTACATAATCCTGGGCATACGTTGTAAATCCTTCATCCATCCATGGATACAAGGCTTCATTCGTTGCTAAAACACCGTAAAACCAATTGTGAGCGGCTTCATGTACACATACACTTACTAATCCTTCAAAGCTTCCGCTGGAAGTAACTAAAGTAGCCATGGGATATTCCATGCCCCCATCTCCTCCCTGAATAAAAGAAAATACCTCGTAAGGATATTTTCCAAACTTCTTTTCCATGATTTGAAAAAACTGAATCATGTAAGGTGGAAGTTTTTTCCATTTATTAGCATAAATAGTATCTGATTGATAAATAAAGTAAAGATTAGGTCCTTGAGGTACTTTTGCTTTTTCAACAATATAATCTCTATCGGCTGCCCACATAAAGTCATGAACCTGTGGGGCATAAAAATGCCAGGTCAATTTTTCTTTTTTAGGAACTATAATACCTTTATCTTCATACCCATGCCCTACTTCATTGGGATTTTGCAAATATCCTGTTGCACCCAATGTGTATTTTGAATCAATGGTAATTTTTACTCTAAAATTTCCCCACACCCCATAAAACTCACGGCCAATATACGGATCGGTATGCCAACCTTCCTCATCGTATTCGCAAAGCTTAGGATACCACTGTGCCATGGAATAATCTACACCTTCTGAACTGTTTCTTCCAGAGCGTCGTATCTGAATGGGCACCTGGCTGTTAAACTCCATATAAAAGGTAGCAGACTCTCCGGGTAGAATCGGGTTATTCAACGAAACTTCTAAAATTGTACCCTGCACCTGATACTTAAGTGGAACATCATTTTGTTTTAACAAGGTAATGTGGTGGTAACCGATTTCATCAGGCTTTAATTTAGAAATTCGATCTCCTACTCTTCGATCCGGGTCGGGCAAACTTCTAGAACGGGTATCCATTTCGCTACCGGGCTGAAAGGCATTAAAATACAAATGATAAAATACCTTGTACAACGTATCTGGCGAATGATTAGAGTAGATTAATTTTTGTTTTCCTTTGAATTGATGTTTTTTTACATCCATGTCTATTTCCATCTCATAATCTACTTCCTGTTGCCAATACATTCTCTGTGAAAGAGCAGATACAGTATGCATCAACATTCCTCCCAGCAAAACACATCGCATGAGAATCATCATCATTCTTCGAGTTGTTCGTTTGATTTATTGACTAAATCTTGATTAAGACGTTTTTCTGTTTTAGCGCCTAATTCACGAAGTTGTTCGGCCTGCCGAATCAGATTTCCTTTTCCGGTACTTAGTTTATTCATGGCACTATCGTAAGCCTTTTTAGCTTTATCAATAGATGCTTCAATATCTCTCATATCCTCCACAAAACCATTCAGCTTTTCATACATTCTTCCGGCTGCTCTGGCTATTTCCAAAGCATTTTGCACTTGGCGTTCCTGCTTCCAAATACTAGCAATAGTGCGTAATGTAGCCAGCAATGTAGTAGGGCTTACCATTACAATTTTCTTGTCCCAGGCCATATTAAACAGCTCTGGTTCTTGCTGAATGGCCGCGCTAAAAGCCGCTTCAATGGGCATAAACATCAACACAAAATCAGGAGTGTGTAGCTGTGTAATTTGCGTATAATCTTTTTCACCCAATTGTTTGATGTGTTGCTTCACCGAATCAACATGAGCCTTGGCATATTTTGCTCTTTCCTCATTACTCGTAGCGTTCACCATGCGATCGTATGCTACGAGTGATACCTTCGAATCAATAATTATATGTTTATCATCGGGTAAAAATACCACTACGTCTGGTTGTACTCTTCCTTGATCTTCTATCGTACCACTGACCTGTGTACGATATTCTACATCTTTTTGTAATCCACTTCGCTCCAATACTTTCTCAAGTACTAATTCCCCCCAGTTACCTTGTGTTTTAGTATCCCCTTTCAAGGCATGTGCTAAGTTATTAGCTTGTTCGCTTACCTGCTGGCTCATTTCCATAAGCCTTTTTATTTCATTTTGCAGATTCAGTTTATCACGAAACTCTTTTTCGTAGGTTTCTTGTACCTGTTTTTCAAACGATGAAATTTTTTCACGAAGCGGATTTAATATGATATCCAGATTTGACTTATTCTGTTCTATAAAACGTTTTGATTTATCTTCAAGAATTTTACTCGCCAGCACTTCAAATTCAGCCTTGAATTTTTGTTGAATCTGCTCTACTTCAGTTTTGTCATTTTTTATTTTCTCTTCTAAATTTCGATTGGCTTCTTCCAGTTTTGACAATTGCGCCTGCATTTCAAACGTTTTTTTTCGCTCTTGCAATAAGTCTTCATCTCGTTTTTTTAGTTGATCATCCCAAATTTTTTGCAACTTTTGATGTTCTTGTTCCATGAAATGAATTCGTTCTTCCAACCTTACTTTTTCCATCTGAAAGGATGCGTCCGGTGAGGTTTGATTTTTTTGAACCAAGCGTGCAGCCATAAATCCTAATAAAATTCCAGCTGCTAAACCAATTATTAGTAGCATAATTTCCATGCCCTAAAAATACTCAATTGGCTGCGGAGGAAAAACACTCCTAAAGAAATGTTTATAAAATTTTAACCGTACACAATTATATGTACTTTCGTAAACATGAATAATATGTTGATTAGAGCAATAACAGGTGTTGTTTTTTTGGTAGTGATGATTGGTTCTATGCTTATGGGCGGATACCTGTTTTTGGGTGTATTTTCATTGATTGTATTTCTTTCGCTGAAAGAATATTTTAAACTGGTGCGTAATTTTAGTCAGCCCTTAGAGCTACCCGCCATAGTAATGTACCTGGGTGGAATTATCAGTGTTCAATTTTTGCCAGAGACTTTATTTTTACCATTATTGTTTGGAGTTTCTGTACCCCTTATAGTAATTGAACTTTTCAGAAATAACGAACAACAAGTAATGCATGCTATAAGCGTATCATTTCCATTGGTTTGGATTGTAATGCCTTTGGCCATGCTGATTAAATTAGGTTTTCATCCGTTTCATAATCAAGAATCTTGGAAAATACTATTGCCTTATTTTATTTTATTATGGGTAAATGACACATTTGCATACCTAAGTGGAAAGTATTTAGGAAAACACCCGCTAGCTCCTCACATTAGTGCCGGTAAGACCGTTGAAGGAACAATAGGTGGAATAATTTTTACCTTCATTGCTGCATATTTTATTTTTCAATGGTTAGAAATATTCACATTATGGAAATGGCTGGTTGCTGCTACTATCATCGCACCCATGGGTGTTGCATCTGATTTATTTGAATCCATTTTCAAACGCAAAGCGGGTGTAAAAGATTCTGGAAATATACTGCCCGGACACGGAGGATTGCTCGATCGCTTTGATTCGGTATTTTTTACCGCCCCCATTTATTATCTGATAATACACTGGTAAGTTTATTACATCAAGACATTGTTGACTGGGATAATTTTTTAACATCTAAATTTCAATTGAATTGAATATTATTAGGCTGCCTATGCGGCTGTTCGCTACAAGTCCTCGGGGCTCAGCCACACATGGCATCGGGGTAGCGGTGTCTTCGTGCCCTCAGCCCCGCTACCCCGTGCCCTGTGGGCTTCGCCCCTGCGGGCTTTCCACTTCCATCCCCGGCAGTACGCCCTTTGGGGCGTTAGATTTGAAGATGAGTAAATATTAGCGTCTTTACTAGCATAACGAAAAAGCATGTGCTTTTGTAAAAAGAGATTGCTTCGGGCTTATGCTAAGCCCTCGTAATGGCGCCATATAGCCTACGGATTGCTTTGGGCTATCGCCCTCGCAATAACGGTAAGAACACTGGGGCAGGGACTGAATCCGCCCCTACAAGGCGAAGAAACACACGACCGCCCCCCTACAAACATTATGATTAAATATTTTGGGTTAATTTTGAGAATCGTTTTTACAACGCATAAAACTAAAGTCCTGATATTTTCATTTTTTTTTCTCATTTTGCATCGAAATTTATACTAGATAATATGCATATTATGAGTAACCTAATAGTAAAAAAAGTAGAAACGCCCAAAGAACTGAAACGATTTATTTTTCTTCCCTGGAAAATATATAAAAATGACCCGGTATGGGTAGCCCCATTAAAAGGTGATTACAAAAAAATATTTGACCCCAAAAAAAGTCCGTTTTTCTTGCATGGCGAAATGGTATATTTCATTGCTACTCGCAACGGTGAAGACGTAGGAAGGGTTGCTGCCATTAAAAATACGTTGCATAACAAAACATGGAATGATAAAGTTGGATTTTTCGGTTTTTTTGAATGCATTGATGACCAAGAAGTGGCCAACGCCTTGCTTGACTCCGCTAAAGAGCAATTAAAAGCATGGGGATTTGACCACATGCGCGGACCGGCCAGTCCATCCAGCAATGAAGATTATGGGGTATTGATTGATAATTTTAAAGACCAACATGTGTTAATTTCTACCTACAATGCACCTTATTACTATAAACTTTACTTAGAGTATGGACTAAAACCCATCAAAGAGTTATATGCTATCCGATTCCCCGGCCGCGAAATTGAAGCGGCACAGGGCGAACGCTTGAAACGACTTAAAGAAGCAGTTTTACAACGTACTGGAGTACACTTTGAAAACCTCAACATGAAAAAATTTGCCGAAGGAGTTAAAACATTTCGAGGCATTTTTAATGAGGCTTGGAACACTACCTATAACCACGGATGGGTGCCCCTTACCGATGCAGAATTTGACCACATCACCAGTTCACTAAAACCAATTACTGATCCGGAACTGGTTCTTATAGCTAAAAAAGATGACAAAGTGGTTGGAGGTATGATTTGCCTTCCGGATTGGAACGAAGTATTTAAAAGTTGGAAAGGAAATATTTTCCCGTTTCACTGGATTGATTTATTTACAAAAAAGAAAAAAATCAAATGCCTTCGCGTGGTAATTTTAGGTGTATTACCCGAATATCAGAAAAAAGGATTAGATGTAGTAATGTATCATGAAGTAATGCGGCGTGGTTTAGACAAAGGTATGGAATGGGCGGAAGCATCGTACATAGTGGAAGATAACATGCCCATGTTTAAACCATTGATGAATATTGGCGGAGAAATATATAAAACTTACAAGGTAATGGAAATGCCTATTTAAGTTTGTTATAATATCCTTGAAATTATTCAAATTGCACACAGACGAATAAAAAATATTTTTTACAAAGAAAATTAAATAAATAAAATGGAATTACTAAAAGTTAAAGGAATCCCTATTCGAATTCATTGGAGTTTTGTACTCATCTTAGGATATGTAGCCTATGTAAACTATAAATCCGGCAGTGCGATCAATGAAATAGTCTGGGCACTGATCTATGTGCTCGCATTGTTTTTATGCGTAACCTTGCATGAGTTAGGGCATGCTTTGGCAGCAATGCGTTATGGTGTTAAAACAAAAAGTATCACATTATACCCAATCGGTGGGGTAGCCGCATTGGAAAAAATTCCGGAAAAACCCGGGCAAGAATTGGTAGTAGCACTTGCAGGTCCATTAGTAAATGTAATCATCGGAGTAATTTTATGGCTTTGGGTGTTTTTTTCACCTATTGAATATCGCTTAGAAGACATTGGCATTCGAATTAATGCCCACAACCTGGTTTTAAATTTAGCAGCAGTAAACATCATTCTGGTTGTATTTAATTTATTACCGGCTTTTCCGATGGATGGGGGCCGAGTGCTTCGCTCACTGCTTGCACTAGCTATAAATAGGGTGAAAGCCACACAAATTGCAATGTATGTTGGGCAAGCTATGGCTATTTTATTCGTTTTCTGGGGATTTCAGAGCAATCCTTTTCTTATTCTCATTGGAGTTTTTATCTTTTTTGGAGCTGCCCAAGAATATCAAATGGTAAAAAGTAGCGGATTTTTAAAGAAAAAGTTAGTGGCCGATGCCTTAATAACCAGATTTACTACTCTCAGCTTAGCAAATACCTTGGAAGAGGTTAAAAACCTCATCCTTCAAGGGCATGAAAAAGAGTTTGTAGTTATTGATTTATTGGGTCATCCGGTGGGTATTATGACACGCGATATTTTAATTCAGTATTTGCCTTCCGGTGGTAAAGACCTTACAGTGGCAGAATGTTATCAAAAAACATCGGTTCATTTTAGCCCTGATACCGATTTGGATGAAGCATTTAAAATGATGCAATCGGAAGGATTATCTATTGTTCCAGTTCTTGAAAACGGGCAAATGATTGGTGTAATAACTACGGAAAATATTCTTGAATGCATCATGCTGGGCGAAGCCATACAGAAAAGGTAGATTTTACATTACATTGCAAATTAACCGGTGATTATTAAAGCGAACAAGTACGCCAGAAAAATTATATTCAATGACTGTTTGATAAGATTTTCGAGTCATTTCATCATAATAATTTAGCTTAAAGCATGGTTATTTTTTTATTTTAGCCACGTGATAACGAAAGTATCTGCCATCTTGTTGTTATTCATTCTCAACATTCCTATGCTTAGCAAATTAGGATGGTGGATATACTTTTTTTCAAACAGAAATGAAATTGCGCAAACCCTTTGTATCAACAAAGACATTCCTGATTCGTGTTGTAAAGGAAAATGTTTTTTAGGGAATCAGTTAAAAAAAGTGGAAGAACCGACTCAAATTCCTGCCCGGGTGCCAATGCCTTCCTTAAAGTTTAAAGAATTTGCTGCTGAGTTAATCATAATGAATTATCAAGTGCCACTATTAAGTAAAAACAAATCATTTCTATGGCCTGATAAAATTTTTTTTGTATTACCGCCTCATCTTTCCTCCATTTTTCATCCACCGGAAGTTTAAGTGCAATTTGTGTATTAGTCACTTAAACTTATCTATTTATGCAAATTAAAATAAGACTTTTATCAAGTCTGTTCATGATACTTTTTTATCAAACAGGCAAATCATGTGATATTTGCGGTTGTTCGGTAGGTGGGTTGTATGTGGGTATCTTGCCCCAATTTCAAAATCATTTTGTGGGATTAAGATATCAATACCGGGAATTTACATCCACGCATGCATACAATCAAGTTACTTATTTTTCAACCGATCGGTTTCATACGCTGGAACTTTGGGGAAGGTTTTACCCACATCGTAAAATTCAATTGATGGCATTTATGCCGATTAATTATTTTACGAAAAATGAAAACGAACGGGAAACTTCTACAATAGGTCCAGGAGACTTAACCGTATTAGCCAATTATATGGCTTACAACACACCAGATACAGCTATAACCTGGTGGAAACACAATTTGCTGATGGGTGGTGGATTAAAACTTCCTACCGGAGATTTTAATCACTATCGAAACGATACACTCTTAAATCCAAATTTACAATCCGGTACGGGTTCCTGGGATTTTATATTAAATAGTACCTATACTATGCGATATAAAAAAGTAGGCATGAACATAGAAGCCAACGCTCGGTTTAATACAGCCAACGTACATGGCTATCGTTTTGGCCATCGTTTTAACGGAGCTGTTCGCTTTTTTCTTTGGACGAAAATAAAGTCCACATCCTTCGTTCCACACCTAAGCTTTCTGATTGATTATGCATTAAAAGACCGAAACAGAAATTTAATTGTATTAGAAAGCGGAGGTGCCAGCGTAACCCCACAACTGGGGTTAGATTTATACATAAAAAAACGCTGGATGATCGGCGCATTTGCTTCTCATAAGATATGGGACTATTTAGGAAATGGAACCATTCAATCGGGTTGGCGATTAGGCTTTCAATTTATTTTTATTTTTTAAACATTAACTTAAAATTTTTATTATGAAAAATATAGCTAAAAAAATTATTTTCGCAAGCGCTGCTACTTTGTTTTTGCTTTCAGCTTGTAATAAGCATAACGAACCCAATGTGCAAATCAATATTACATCACCAAGTGCTAATGCTACATTTCATGCAGGTGATACAGTAAGAATTCAAGCAACTGTAACCGGTGATGTAGAAATGCACGGTTATGAAGTAAAAATTAAAAATCTATCTCAAGGCAATGTGGCATTCATTACCGATTACCATGTTCACGGCTCTACTTTTACCATCAATGAGTTTTGGGTAAATAACGTAACAACTCATAGTGATATGCGATTAGTAGTAACAGTGGAAGCAGATCATAATGGAACCATGGTTTCAGATTCACTGAATTTTCATTGCCATCCCATGTAATGGCAAAAAACCATTTAAAGAAAAAGGCGGCAAAATTTGCTGCCTTTTTCTTTATCATCGTTTTCCACCACGAACTTCCAGATGATTTTAATATTTTTATCCAATAATCTTTATTTATGAGCATTCATCGGGAAGGTAGAACCTGGCTAATCGTAAGTTTTATTCTTTGGATAGGTGTCTCCACTATCTTGTACTTACTTCATGCACCTGCTATCATAATTGCTATAATGAGCGGCTTGCTGGGATTGGTATTTTTAATTTTATTACAATTTTTCAGGGTTCCGCATCGCATTCCTAAAACCGGAGATGATATTATTCTTTGTCCGGCTGATGGCAAGGTAGTAGTTATAGAAAAAACCATTGAATCTGAATACTTAAAAGAAGAAGTAATACAGATTTCTGTATTTATGAGTCCATTTAATGTACATAAAAATTGGTATCCGGTAAGTGGGGAAGTTGAGTATTACCAATATCATCCGGGTAAATATTTAGTAGCCTGGCATCCCAAATCATCTATTGAAAATGAACGTAGTACCACCGTCATTCGCCGCAAAGACGGAAAGAAAATATTGGTTAGGCAAATAGCCGGTATTTTAGCTCGTAAAATATGTAGCTATGTAAAAGTTAATACACAGGTAAACCAAGGAGATGAGCTGGGTTTTATCAAATTTGGTTCGCGGATTGATTTGTTTTTACCCCTTGAAGCTGATATAAAAGTTTCACTTAACCAATCTGTTAAAGGTAGTGAAACGATTATTGCTGTACTTAAATAAAACCAAAATTGTCATTAGAATTTTTAGTCATGTTGTTTTAAAGGCGGGCGGCCACGTGTTTCACCGCCTCGTAAGCGCGGATTCACCCGTTGACCCATTGCCCCAACCCGTAATTGCGACCCGCCTTTGGCGGGGAAGCAATCTGTATGCTTCAACGCATCATCCGCCCACGTCTTACTCACAAAACGCATTATCAATGTGGTTTGCAACCTACGAACCTGCTGTCGTAATATTCTATTACGAATTGTGAATACAATGCAATTAATACAACTTCAAATAATTCATTTCCAAATTATTTCATTCGCCCCTGCGGGGCGGACTGCTGCGGATGGAAGTGGAAAGCCCGCAGGGGCGAATGCCGCAGCGCAGGGAGCAGCGGGGCTGAGGGCACGAAGACACCGCTGCGACCATGCGATGCGTGCATGAGCCCCGAGGACTTGTAACGAACAGCCGCACAAAGCAGCCTGATATAAATACTTTGATGAAAATTTTGGGATAAAAATATCGAATAAGAGGATTTAATCAATCATTCACAAAACGTATTTTGATACGTTTTCAAATTTTCAGCGTAAAATTTTTTTTGTTATATAATAAATCACTCCCACTGAAATCAATGATATCACAATTAAAAAAACCTTTTGCCTATCCGAAGCATGCTCCAACGGACGGCTCGCATCAATTAAAGTTTTTCCGGTACTATCAATCTCATTTACCATGTTCGCATTCACAAAATCCTTTTTAGGAAAATTCTTTTCTAAAAATAAAATCTCTTCATCCCAGGTCATTTGACTGTAAATAGTATATTCATCTTCTTCACCGGATAATGGTTTTCTTCTGCTTCGTTCGCAGTAGTGTACGGTATAATTACCTTGATTATTTTTTTTTAAATATAACAACCAAATATCTCCCACTTCAAAAGGCATTTTGCAAGTGGTAATGCAATCATAAATCACCTGAAAAGGAGAAGGAATAATTCCTTTGTACAATGTAACTCCCTCAAACGTTGCCACACCGGTTATTTTCCCAGGTTCGAGTTGAACCAAACGAGCTACGGTGATTACCTGAAACGAATCAGTTGCAGCTTTGTTTAAAGGTGGTAACAACTGCCCACAATCGCAAGCCATGACATAAAACGAACCAAACCAAACAAACAAAATATAAAAAAAAAGGCTACGCATAAGAAGAAGGCTGGTGTTGCTCTATAAATTCAACTGACTTTACAATAAGAGCATGCATCAAGGTATCGTGCTCTATAAATGGAATTTCTTTTCGAAAATCCGCTCGAAGATTTTCAATAACATCACTACTAACCAATGGTTTTCTGAAATCAAGTGCCTGCATAGCAGTCAGTAATTCAATAGCCAATATTTGATACAAGTTTTTAGTAATGCGGTAAGCCTTGGTAGCAGCATTAGCTCCCATGCTTACATGGTCTTCCTGTCCGCGGGAAGAATCAATGGTATCAGCCGATGCAGGCATACATAACATTTTATTCTGACTTACGATGGAAGCAGCGCTGTATTGGGCAATCATAAACCCCGAATTCAATCCGGGAGAAGGAGTTAAAAATGCTGGTAACTCACGATGTCCATTAATCAATTGATAGATTCTACGTTCAGAAACACTTCCTAATTCATGCAATGCTAAGCTTAAAAAATCAAGTGCCAATGCCAACGGTTGGCCATGAAAATTTCCTCCCGATAAAATCAAGTCTTCATCCGGAAACAAGGTAGGATTATCCGTAACCGAATTACATTCGATTTCAAACACCTTTACAGCATATTGTATGGCATCCCACGAAGCTCCATGCACTTGAGGAATGCAGCGAAATGAATATGGATCTTGCACATGCTTTTTTGTTTGTGCTGCAATTGAACTTCCCTGAAGATATTGCCTCATACGTTCAGCAGCAAGTATCTGCCCGGCATGGGGTCGAATGGTATGCAATGAAGGATAAAATGGTTCTGTTCTTCCGTCAAACGCATCTAACGAAACTGCTCCGATAAACGTTGCCCACTCCCATAGATGAATGGCGTGCATACAAATCCATACGCCATAAGCACTCATAAACTGCGTTCCATTAAGCAATGCTAATCCTTCTTTGCTTTGCAGATTTATTGTAGGCCATGCTAACGTTTGCAACACTTCTGCTGATGGCATTCGCTTTCCGTTCCAAATCACTTCTCCTTCGCCCAATAAAGGCAAGGCAAGATGTGCTAAGGGAGCCAAATCGCCCGATGCGCCCAAACTTCCCTGCTGATAAACCACTGGCCAAATACCATGGTTAAACATATCAACCAGGCGCTGTACGGTACTTAACTGTACACCGGAATTTCCATAACTCAACCCCCGAATCTTTAAATACATCATTAATTTAACAACTTCATGCGGAACAGGTTCTCCCAAGCCACAAGCATGTGACCGAACCAAATTTTCCTGAAGTTTTTGCAAATCTTTTTCTTCTATTCGTGTATTGTATAAAGCCCCAAAACCTGTATTGATTCCGTAAATAGGTTCCGGATGCTGAGATAGTTTTTTTTCCAAATAACTTCTTCCCCTTTGAATGGCTTGTTTACTTTCCTCGCTCAGCTTTATGCTTACTTCGGGCTGTAAAACCTGCTGCCATTCTTTTAATGAAGCAGGCAGATGGTCTATAATTATTTCCTTCATGCTTGCTGTATAATTTGCTGAATAAACTCCTCCCAAGTAATGGTATGCTGCTCTCCGGTTTGC
>CALEWF010000138.1 GCA_937925455.1 uncultured Flavobacteriales bacterium
TATTCACAACTGGCCAGGCTCAAACAAAAATCAAACTTGGCTTGCTGAAATATGGAGGAGGAGGCGACTGGTACGCTAACCCTACGTCATTACCCAATTTAGCCAGATTTTGCAATCAGGAACTAAAAACTCAACTAGACACTGAATACGGTGTTGTAGAAACAGGTTCGCCAGATCTGTTTAATTATCCTTTTATACACATGACCGGACATGGCAATGTATTTTTTACAGTACAAGAAGCCCTCAATCTTAGAAATTATCTCTTGGCAGGTGGTTTTTTACATGTTTCAGACAACTATGGTATGGATCCATACATTCGAAGAGAATTGAAAAAAGTTTTTCCGGAACTGGAATTAATAGAGCTACCTAATTCACATCCGATTTATCATCAAAAATTTGAATTTAAAAACGGGTTACCTAAAATTCATGAACACGATAATAAGCCATCACAAGGGTTTGGATTAATTTATAATGGCCGACTAATGGTTTTTTACGATTATGAATGTGACCTGGGAGATGGATGGGAAGATCCGGAAGTGCACAAAGACTCGGAAGAAACCAGATTAAAAGCATTACGCATGGGGGCAAACATCATTCAATATGTATTTACATACCCCGTTAACTAGATAATTTGAAAATTAAAGCTTCTACTAGTTGTTTTTTTGCGATGTATATTTTAAACGAAAATGATAGAATTTTTGCAAGTCATCAACATTGATCCAATATACTCCGGCATCTAATAAGGCTTTCCAAACCTTTTTGTTGTTGCTGGCAGCATAAAATCGAAGTTGTTTTTGTTGTATTTGAGCTAAATGAGCTAACGAATCCATAAGTTTTTTTTCATCAGGTGGCTGTTTTCCCACACCTCGCCATTTAAAAAAATGACAATATGGACTACTTACTCGCTGAACTAATAACGGGCTAATATCAGGATGAAGATCTTTTCTAACAGAACCATCCACGGTTACCCAACGTTCCACCTCATTACCAATTAAATGAATAGGAACATGGCCACTGATATTAATTTGAATAGGTCCAGGAAACACTGAATCGTTACGGTATATGGTTAGCAAGTGTTTATATGACTTCAATAATTCGCGTAATACCGGATAACTTTTATTTCCATCACCTTTTAAATCGATCATCAAAACCAAAGGAACATCATATCCCGCATATACCCTACCCCCGTTTTGCTCTATACGTTGAGCCAGCGGCTCAAGGTAAAGTTCTTCCAGAGTATGCTTAAAGGATAAAAACACCGGGTAATGAGAAACCCGAAGGGTATTTTTGTATAAACATACATCCACTTCAATGCTGGTAAAACCAAGAGCCAATGCCTCCGTTAAAGGATGTTTATTCATGTAATCATTATGTGCATGCGCTCCCGGAAGGGGAACTTGGGAAAAACCAACTTTAATATTACACCATATAAAAAGAAAAAGGGCTTGCCGTAAAATCATCGTGAAATTTGCATTTTCTCTAACTTTCGTTTATCTGCATAATACAAAGTAGCTGCCTTATGAGCCACTCCTTTTTGCTTTTCGCGGGTAGGCTTTATGATGCCGTATGATATGATTTTTTTTCTAAAATTTCGTTTATCCAATGGCTTATCATGAATTAATTCAAAACATTCTTGCATTTGAGAAAGCGTAAACCGATCAGGTAATAAATCATATACCCATACATGATTTTCTGAATGCTTCTGTAAAAATTGAATTGCATCTTTAATTTGATGTGCATGATCCATCATTAAATCAGGTAAATGATTCAAATCAAACCACCTGAAAGAAAGGTCTGCTATATCAACAGCCTGAGGTTTAGCAAAAAATATCTTTGAAATAGAAACTATTCTTGTTTTAGGATGTCTTTTAGGTTCAGAATAAACAGATGACTGAATAACACTTCCAATAGAATATTTACTTAGTTTTTGGCGAATCCTATCGGTTGTTATTTCTATACTTTCGTTTTCTTTAACCAACTGAAAAGGCAAACCCCATTGATCGCGAAATGGTTTTTCATCATACAATTGTAGCAATACATTTATGGTTTTATTAGCGTATGAAACAACAATTGCTTCTATGGATAAACTTAATTTAGGATAAGTAGCCATAAATAGTGTAATTATTACACAATTTCAGAAAATTCAATGAATTAACAAAACGCTCGATTAATATCTTAATAAAATACGAAAAGTAGTACCCACGCTGGGTTCACTTTGTTTTACAAAAATTTTTCCTTTATGGTAATTTTCTATGATGCGTTTAGTTAAAGATAATCCCAACCCCCAGCCACGTTTTTTGGTTGTATAACCTGGCCTAAAAATTGTTTTAAACTGATTCTTTGCAATACCTTTTCCTGTATCTGAAACATCAATTGCCACATATTTACCAGTATCGGTTACCTCAATGGTAATTTTACCGGGTGGATGAATGGCATCAATGGCGTTTCTTATTAAATTTTCCATCACCCACTCAAACAAGGGACGATTTAAAGGTATAGTTTCATCGGGAGGTAGGCTGTAGTGATACTCATAAACGATTTTACTATTGGTACGTTTTTTCATGTAATCAATGAATGAAATCAGCACCTCATTCAAGTCTTCTTCTTTCAGCTCTGGAGTAGAACCAATTTTTGAAAATCGTTCGGTAACTGTTTGCAGGCGTTGTATATCTTTTTCTATCTCGTTAATCGCTTCGGGGTCAATGTTTCTGGATTTTAAAACTTCTACCCATCCAATGAGCGAAGTAAGCGGAGTGCCTAACTGATGAGCCGTTTCTTTACTCATTCCTACCCAAACCTGATTTTGCTCACTTCGCCGAGCGGTACTAAAAAGTAAGTATGCAATAAGTAAAAAGGCACCAATGATTGCCAGAAAAATAAAGGGAAAGTATTTAAGCAGATTTAAAACATACGAATCACGATAAAAAATGAAATTCTTTTTTCCTTTTACAAGTTCCACCTCAAGTGAATTATATCCTTTCATTGCTGCAATAAGTGTAGAATGATCGAAACCTTCAGAAAATCCTATTTCCTCAATATTACCATAACTAATCACACTATCTTGATTTTCATTAGTGATAATTACCGGTACAGATGCTGAATTAATGACCGTCTCTGATATAAAGCTTTCAACCAGATTTTGAATGGTATTTTTTAATTCTCTATAAATATATGAATCGTCGTAATATAAATACTGCCGAATAGTTTTTCCAAGCACACGATAAGAAACATCAATTGGGGGATTTTTTTGTTTGAATAAAAACAATTGCTCTTTCAACCACAATGTATCTTGATCTTTGTCTTTAGGAAAATTATTGTAGAATAGAATTTCATTTTTTTCATTAGCAATAATTACAGGAATAGTAGTATTGCTTGATAGAATTTTGGTAGGGAAATATATATCACCATCTCCCTCATATTCAGCAATAAACTTGTTTGCTTCAGCCCATAGACTGATGTTTTTACGATCTTCTGCCTCGAATATTTTAAATATGCTATCGGTTTTATTTACCAACTGAGCACGATTTTGAATAGCTTGTGCCCATAGTGCAATCTTTTCCTGTTCTTCACGGGCTATGCGCTGCACTAAATATTGAGTATATACCAGTGTTGCAACTACAATCACTGCAGCTGCCAACCCTAGCATAATCTTCCAACGTTTTTTTTCCTTGTAAATATTCAAGAGAAATAAATTTGAATAAAAGCTAAGTTAATGAAAGCTTTAATAATTAAGATTGGGAGAAAGCCATCGTTCAATTTCAGCTATTTCTTTGCGCTTCCTTCTGGCGTAATCTTCTACCTGATCTTTGCTTATTTTACCAAGTCCAAAATAACGCGACTCTTTGTGTGAAAAATATAATCCACTTACTGATGCAGCCGGATGCATAGCAAAAGTTTCTGTAAGCTGAATGTCTGTATTTTTCTGTACTTGCAAAAGATTAAACAATGTTTCTTTTTCTGTATGGTCAGGACATGCAGGATATCCGGGCGCCGGACGAATCCCTTGGTATTTTTCCTGAATTAATTCTTCGTTAGTAAACGATTCATGCCTTGCATATCCCCAATATTCTTTTCGTACCTTTTCATGCATCAATTCAGCAAATGCTTCGGCTAACCTATCTGCCAAAGCCTTAAGCATAATACTTCGATAATCATCGTGTTCTTTATCAAATTTTTCCAAGTATTTTTCAATACCAATACCTGCTGTAACTGCAAACCCTCCAATATAATCTCTAATGCCTAATTCTTTTGGTGCTATAAAATCTGCCAACGCATAATTAGGCAATCCTTCTGCTTTTCTATTTTGTTGTCTTAGTGTATGAAATACAACAAGAGTTTTTCCATGTTCATCATATACCTCCACATCATCGCCTATTGAATTTGCAGGAAAGATACCAATTACGGCATTGGCTTGAAGCCATTTTTCTTTAATAATTTGCTTCAGCATTTGCTGCGCATCATCATATAGCTTTTGAGCTTCTGCTCCTACTACTTCATCATGCAATATCCCCGGAAATTTACCAGCCAATTCCCAGGTCTGAAAAAAGGGTGTCCAGTCAATATATTGTGCTATTTGTTGTAAATCATAATCTTTAAATACATGCAAACCAGGCTTTTCGGGCCTGTAAATAACCGATTCGTTCCAAGTAATCTGAGGTTTATTTTTCCTTGCTTCTTCTAACGAAACAAAATCTTTACTGCTCATTTGTAATTGGTGGCGTTTACGAATCAGGGCATATTCTTCACGAATTTGCTTCATAAACGCCTGCTTTTTATCGCCCAATAGCGATTCTACCACCGGCACACTACGCGATGCATCTAATACATGAACCGTAATACCATTAGGGTATTTTTCTTCAATTTTAACAGCGGTATGAATTTTTGAAGTAGTA
>CALEWF010000139.1 GCA_937925455.1 uncultured Flavobacteriales bacterium
ACAGTTCATCTTTTTTTGTTTCGTTTATTTTTTGCTTCAAATTTCTTTTCAAAAACCGTTCTTCAAATCCCTTTTTTATTTTTTCCTATACAAAAAATTAGTTGTTAAGGATTAACTAAATAAATTACCATTACGATATGATCAGAATAGTGTTAATTGTTATTTTGTTGATGATTTGGGCATTGATGGAATGGCATTTATATGTTTTGTTATGCAGTTATTTTCATTCAGGCTCTATAAGTAAAAAGATTTTTACACTGATATGGTTTGTTATACCTGTAATATCTGTACTGCTTTTTTTTGTGTTTAGGAGCTTCCCGCGAAATATACAGGTAATTGTGATGAATGTGGTGGGCATTATACTTATTAGTAAAATAATTGCATGGATTATTCTCTTGCTAGGCGAAAGCATGGTTTTGATTGGAAGCAGATTTACGAATGAATCTTCAGATATCGGCACATCACGTCGCAGATTTCTAGCTCATGTTACGTTAGCTTCGTTGGCATTGCCATTTTCTACGCTATGGTATGGATTACTTAAAACATCCACTGATTTTAAAATTCACAAACAAAACCTGTCATTTAAACGATTGCCGGCTACTTTTCACGGATTAAAAATTGTTCAGATATCAGATATTCACACAGGAAGCATTTTATATCCTGAGGGATTAAAAAAAGCCATAGAGATGATACTGGAATTAAAACCTGATTTGATTTTATTTACGGGTGATTTGGTAAATAATACAACGGATGAAGCATATGCATTTGAAAATACCCTGTCATTATTAAAAGCACCTTTGGGGGTATATTCCATCTTAGGAAATCATGATTACGGAGATTATCATAGTTGGTCAAATGAAGAAGCCAAAAAGCAAAATATGGCAAATATGATTGACCTTCATGATAGGTTAGGTTGGAAATTACTAAAGAACGAGCACGTCTTAATTGAAAAAAATAATCAAACCATTGCTTTGTTAGGTGTAGAAAATTGGGGAGCCGCGCTTCGATTTCCTAAATATGGCGATGTCAACCTTACAACATCTGGGTTGCCGAAAGAGATGTTCAAAATACTAATGTCTCACGACCCTTCACATTGGGATGCACAAATTAAAGGAAAGCTAAAAGATATTGATTTAACACTTTCCGGCCATACGCATGGTTTTCAATTTGGTGTGGAGATACCAGGATTTAAGTGGAGTCCAAGTCAGTATTTATATAAACAATGGGCGGGGTTGTATCGTTCCGGTGATCAAATGATATATGTAAACAGAGGCTTGGGTTGTATTGGCTATTCCGGAAGAGTGGGGATACGTCCTGAAATTACACTGATTACTTTAGAATCAGAGCATGGTTGATTTTCAATAGAATGTGTAGGTTTGTATAAAATTTTGAATGTATGAGTGAATTGAATAATGAATTAGAAAAAATACATTTGGAGATAGCCCGTTTGCTGGGCCTTTCACGCGAAAATCTAATATTTGATTACAAAAAGGAGGATGAAGATAAAATCGTACTGAAACTTATAACGGTGAATCCACGTCATAAGCAATCGTTTTTGTTTCATCAGGAAACCGGTTTTGGCGAAATGGATGCATTGCACAAGATGTTGGATTATGTAAAAACACATAAGAATAATAAAGATAGTTATACCATTCAATGGTCTTTAAAAGACGGAAAAGAATTGCATACATCCTATTTCCGGGGAAAAAATATTTATGAAGTACTTGATAAGTTTTATTACGGTAAAGACATTACTTCCACTATCATTTTTTCTATTTCATTAAATCCTGTATCATAAATGAACTTTAAGCATTCGGTTAAAATACAATTACGATTTGCAGATACTGATATGCTTGGGCATATCAACAATGCCAATTTTCTTACTTACATGGAAGTGGCTCGTATGAGTTATTTCAATGAGGTATTGGGCGGTGCCATTGATTGGAAAAAAGAAGGTATAATATTAGCCAAAGCCGTGGTTGAATATAAGGTTCCTATATTTATTGAAGATGATTTGCATGTTCAAATTCGCATTGACCATATAAGTTCTAAAAGCTTTAATATTTCATATCGTTTTATCAAAGAAAATACCCCAGATAAGGTTGTGGCTGCGTTAGGAACTACACTGATGGTTTGCTATGATTATTATGAAAACAAAAGCATAGTCATGCCCGCTTTGTGGCGTGAAAAGATAAGTAAATACGAAGGAATGTAAATAAAGAAGCCCCGAATCATCGAGGCTTTTTTTTGAATGTTTGAGATTTGAATTATTGTTTCACCAATTTCCTATTCATAATTCCATTTTCTGTTTGTACTTGTATTACATAAGTACCGTTTGAAAGATTGTATAAATCAATGAAGTAAGTAACATTACCTACTGCATTAGGATAATTTTTTTGAAACACCTGCTGCCCGCTTAAATTATAAATAGTAACAAGTACATCTTCGGCTTGTGAAAGATTGATTTTTAACGCTACAAAATTCTTAGAGGGATTGGGATAAACGTTTAATTGATATTGTTCTTCAGTATCAGCAATGGAGGCAAATGGATTAGTTTCGTACCAAAAAAAATTACGAGTGTCATTTAACCATTGAGCACTTACATCATTCCAATATTGATATAATGAATAAGTAATATAATTATCTGTATTAAAATTATAAATTACTTTGTTGCTATTTACCCATGTAGAGGTCAAATCATCCCATATTTCTGAAATATAAGTAGAATAATTTTCCTGAGCATCTAAAGTGTAGGAATAACGAATGTAATTTACCCAAATCGTATTTGTTGCATCCCAGAATGCAGTTAAATCAGTAAGTAAAATGCCTGAGCTAGTATATGTTTGATTTCTCTTAATGTTATTTTGCCATGTAGATAAGCTAGTGTTCCAAGTATAACCAAAATTTTCTCTGGTAGTCGGGCTTGTAAAAATGATAGTATCTTTATATGAGTTATGCCAAGAATTTGAAACATTATTCCAATTATAACTCAAGGAATAAAAGTACTGATTATTGCTGTTATACCTAAAATCCGCAAGTGAAATTACCCAATAAGTTTTAAGACAGAAATATGGTTTTTGTGGAAAAAATATGGGTGTGTTATGAAAAAAATTGGTGTTTTTTTAGATTTCAGGGCATAGTCCCCCTTACCCCACTTGTGATAGGGCTATTGTGGGGAGAGCCCTAAAACCCATAAATCAAGTTTTCATGAAG
>CALEWF010000140.1 GCA_937925455.1 uncultured Flavobacteriales bacterium
CACGGGGTAGCGGGGCTGAGGGCACGAAGACACCGCTACCCCGATGCCCTGTGTGGCTGAGCCCCGAGGACTTGTAACGGACAGCCGCTTACAGCAGCCAAATTATTTTATTTGATGAAAATTTAGGATAAAATCTATTCAGCGAATTGTGTAGTTAAGTTGGCATGTGTCTATAAAATCAAAATTCATGGTGCATAGAAAATATCCTGTATTTTTGCACCGCTCCGGCAAAAAATAAAGCATAATAAAGGAAACCTATGAATGCCAAAGAAATTCGCCGCACTTTTCTGGAATTTTTTAAAAGCAAAGGACATCATATTGTACCATCGGCACCTTTGGTACTAAAAAACGATCCAACCCTATTATTTACTAATGCCGGGATGAATCAGTTTAAAGACCTTTTTTTAGGAAACAAACCGATAGAATATCCTCGAATAGCCGATACTCAAAAATGCCTTCGTGTATCTGGCAAACACAATGACCTGGAGGAAGTAGGATTAGACACCTACCACCATACCATGTTTGAAATGTTGGGCAATTGGAGCTTTGGCGATTACTTTAAAAAAGAAGCGATAGAATGGGCCTGGGAGTTGCTTACAGAACACTACCGCATAGACAAAAGTAGAATGTATGTAACTTATTTTGAAGGGGATGCTACTGAACAACAGGAAGCTGATACGGAATCGCAAAACCTGTGGCGAAAATTTTTGCCCGAAGACCATATTTTGCCGGGAAGTAAAAAAGATAATTTTTGGGAAATGGGGGATACCGGACCTTGCGGGCCTTGTTCTGAAATTCATGTGGACCTGCGGGATGATGATGAAATAGCAAAACTTCCGGGATACGAACTGGTAAATAAAAGCCATCCGCAAGTTATAGAAATATGGAATCTGGTGTTCATTCAGTTCAATCGAAAAGCCGATGGAACGTTGGAACAACTGCCCAACAAGCATGTGGATACTGGAATGGGTTTTGAACGGCTGTGTATGGTGTTACAGGGCAAAAAATCAAATTACGATACCGATGTGTTTACGCCCTTTATATACCGACTGGAAGAATTAAGCGGGCACATATATGGCCGCAATGAAAAAACAGACATCGCCATGCGGGTGATTGCAGACCATGTTCGGGCAGTGGGCATAGCCATTGCCGATGGGCAATTGCCATCCAACACCGGAGCAGGGTATGTAATACGACGCATTTTGCGCCGCGCTATTCGTTACGGCTATTCGTTTTTAGGATTCAAACAGCCTTTTATTTACCAACTGGTAGATGAACTGAACGAAACCTTAGGAGATACATTCCCTGAAATTGCAAAGCAAACTGATTTTATTGCCACGGTGATACGTGAAGAAGAACATTCTTTTTTACGTACCCTGGAGACTGGCCTTGCCCGGCTGCGTGAAATTGCAGCACAAGCAAAAAACAATTTTATATCGGGAGATAAGGTATTTGAATTGTACGATACCTATGGTTTTCCGGCTGATTTAACCCGTCTGATTGCCCATGAGCAGGGCCTTCAGGTGGACGAAAAAGGATTTGAAGAAAAATTGCAGGAGCAAAAAGAACGTTCTAAAGCAGCTGGCAAAATGAGCGCAGGCGACTGGATAGTATTGCACGACGATAACCGGGTAACCTTTGTGGGATATGATGAATTAACTACCCATTCTAAGATTTTAAAATACCGGAAAGTAAATTACAAAAACAAAGAAATCTTTCAGATTGTACTAGACCAAACGCCGTTTTATGCTGAAAGCGGAGGGCAAGTTGGTGATAAAGGATGGTTGATTTCATCCAAGGAAAAAATTCGGGTGGTAGATACCATCAAAGAAAATGACTTGATTATTCATGTTACCGATCAAATTCCACAACATCCCGAAGAAGTATTCGAAGCCAGCGTAGATAAGCGATTACGTATGTTAGCAGCGAATAATCACTCGGCCACTCATTTGCTGCATGCTGCACTTCGCAAAGTGCTTGGTACGCATGTAGAACAGCGGGGTTCGTTGGTAAGTCCGGATTATTTGCGTTTTGATTTTTCACACCATAGCAAATTATCAGAAGATGAATTGGGGCAAATAGAGCATTTAGTAAATGAAAAAATTAGAGAAAATATTCCGTTGGATGAAAAACGAAATATACCCATAGAAGAAGCGACTAAGATGGGAGCCATGGCCTTGTTTGGTGAAAAGTACGGTAGCCATGTACGCGTAATTACATTCGATCCGGCCTATTCGGTAGAGCTTTGCGGAGGCACCCACGTAAAAGCCAGTGGACAAATAGGGTATTTCAAAATTATCTCAGAAAGTTCGGTAGCTGCCGGAGTTCGACGTATTGAAGCCATTACTGCTGAGAAAGCAGAAGAATACATTAACGGGGAATTGGGATTATTAAATGAATTAAAACAACTACTCAAAAACCCCAAAGATCCACTGAAAGGAGCAGAAACTTTGATTCGCGAAAACGAAATTCTGAAAAAACAAGTAGAACAATTCAAGGCAGCCCGTGCCCGGGAAGTAAAAAATCAGTTAAAAGCATCCATAAAGCAAGAAAACGGCATCTCTTTTCTCGCCACCCGGGTAGATTTAGATGCTGACTCCATCAAAAACATTGCTTTTGAATTAAAACGAGAAATTCCTTCGCTTTATGCCGTAATTGCTGCCGAGCAGGACGGCAAAGCCTTGCTCACTGTAATGTTGGGCGATGAGTTGGTACAGAAAGGTTGGAATGCAAAAAACATGATCAACCAAATTGCCAAAGAAATTCAAGGAGGCGGAGGGGGGCAGGATTTTTATGCAACTGCCGGTGGTAAAAATCTTGCGGGCATTGCTAATGCCTTACAAAAAGCTCGTGAAATCATACCCTTTTGATTAAGGAGATGTTTCCAGCGTAGCAATTACTTGCTTATAAATTTTTTGAAACTGTTCCGGCTGCGATACATAGTAGCTATAGCTGGCTTGAAAGGTGGTAGTATCGGTATTATGCACCTGAGTAATTTCTAGCAATACCTTGTCTGGATTTTTCATTAATTCATCTGGCAACAACTGCTGTGTACGAGCACCTTTTGCCAAATGGATATCTACTAAAATGGATTTCATTTGTTCGGGTGAAAGTATTCCGGGAGGTAATTTGTCTGTATTTTTTTTACAAGCAAAAACAAAACACAAAACCAAAATGAGGTGGAGAATACGCATCAATACAATGTAATTTTATCTGTACCGGCCAGTACGCCATCAATATAAACTTCAATCTGATAAACACCTTTGTTAAAAACATCCTGATCCCAGGTTATGTTCTTGCTCAACTTTTGGCCATCATAGTTGATGTTCACACTGCGTGAATAAGGAATTTCACTACCCGTTTCGGTGGTGAATTTTCTTACTCCCTGGCTTACGTCTCCCATCACGTTTCCATCGGGACTAATAATTCGCAAATACACGGTTTTATTACCGGTGCTGGCCAGAGGGTTTTCGTCCACTACAATGGTAATGGATAGTCGTTCCGTTTTAGCGGCTTTGTCCGTTTCTTTTTCTTTGCCAGAGTTTTTTACATTGAGCGACTTGGTTGTAATAGAGTTAAGTTTAAGCCGGGAAGCTACATCTACTTTGTCCTTTAATTCCTTATTGGTTTCTTTGGTTTGTTTGAGAGCTACACTGAGTTCTGTGTTTTCATATTTTAATTTTTTGTTTTCGGCTTCTAATTGTTCTATACGTTCCAAATAGCTATTGGCCGTTTTCCGCAGTTCAGCATAGCGTTGTTGCAATACTTGATAATCTTGCTTGGTATCAATTAACTTGGCGATTTGTTTTTTCTGCTCTTCTAATTTTACATAAGCTTCAGCAAGCAGCGAATCAAGTTCAGCAGAACGGCCTTTGTATTGTTCCAAATCGGCAATGGCATTCTTATACTCTAGCTCCAATTCCTGTTTACGGGCTGAAAGTGAATCGGCCTGTACGGTGATGTATTCTTTTTCTACAATTATTTTCTGGTTTTGAAAATACTGAAAAATATTGCCCCCGACCGAAGCCAGTAATAGCAAAGCCAATACGGTAATGATGTTGTTTTTTGATTTTACTTCGTTGCTCATGCCCTGTGATTTTTCGTATTCCAAAAGTACAATTTAATGAGAGATTTATGATCTTTGGATGCCCTGCTTTTAAAACAACGCAGGTTAATAATTATTTTATTTTCACCATGAATCGTAGAGATGTTTTAAAACGCCTGGGAGCTACTGCTGCAGGCTTGTCGCTGACTCCGCACCTGATGGCCTCGCTGGACGATTGGTTTGTGCAGGAACTGAGAAAAGCCGACTTTGGCACGGATTTTAAATGGGGGGTAGCAACGGCAGCCTATCAGATAGAAGGAGCATGGAATGCTGATGGCAAGGGAGAATCTATTTGGGATCGGTTTACCCACAAAAAAGGAAAAATTCATAACAACGAAAACGGAGATATTGCCTGCGATTTTTATCACCGCTATCCGGAAGATATTGATATAATAAGGCAACTGAACATGCAGGTGTTTCGGTTTTCTACTGCCTGGACCCGAATTTTGCCCCAAGGAATCGGAAGCGTTAATCAAAAAGGATTGGATTTTTATCATCGGGTGATTGATACCTGCTTAGAAAAAGGCATAGAGCCTTGGATTACCTTGTATCATTGGGATTTACCTCAGGCATTGGAAGATAAAGGCGGCTGGACCAACCGTGATATCGAAGGATGGTTTGGCGATTACGTGAACATAGTTTCAAAAACCTATGGAGACAAAGTAAAAAATTGGATGGTGTTTAATGAGCCCATGGCTTTTACTGGTTTGGGATATATGGCAGGATTGCATGCTCCCGGTAAGAAAGGTTTAGGTTTGTTTAAAAAAGCGGTTCATCATGTAGTAATCTGCCAAGGTGAAGGTGGTCGTATTCTCCGTGCCAATATACCCGACGCAAATATTGGAACTACATATTCGGTAAGTGCCATACATCCCAAAACCCAGGCAAAAAAACATGTGGAAGCTGCTAAGCGAATGGATGCCTTGTTTAACCGCCTGTTTGTTGAACCGGCGTTGGGGTTGGGTTATCCGGTGGATGGATTTTCGTACCTTAAGAGTATGGAAAAATTAATGAAGCCCGGTGACGAAGAAAAAATGAAATTTGATTTTGATTTTCATGGCGTGCAAAATTATTTTCGCATTGTATCGCGTCACAGCCTGTTTCCGCCGGTAATGTGGGCTAATCAGGTAAAACCTGAAAAATTAGTACAAAACAAGTCAGACCTTACCGACATGGGCTGGGAAGTGTATCCTGAAGGAATATATGAAGTGATTAAAAAATTTGCTGCATACAAAGGCGTAAAAAAAATTATTGTTACCGAAAATGGGGCTGCATTTCCGGATGTAGTAGAAAACGGCAGGGTGCATGATACCCGACGTATCCAATATTTTAAAGATTATTTATCGCAAGTACTGCGGGCAAAGAGAGAAGGAATGCCCGTATCCGGCTATTTTGTATGGAGCCTGGTGGATAATTTTGAATGGGCAGAGGGCTACAAGCCCCGTTTTGGACTGGTGTATGTAGATTATAAAACCCAACAGCGCTTTATCAAAGATTCCGGATATTGGTTTAGGGATTTGTGAAAACAATAAAGGCTGCATTCGCAGCCTTGTCTTCTATGTTGCTAAATATTTGATTTGCCCATTTACGCTTTCACCCGTTCTATGTATTCGCCGGTTTCAGGGTTTACTTTAATCAATTCACCCTGCTCAACAAACAGTGGCACAGAGATGGTTACTCCCGTTTCTAATGTAGCAGGCTTTAAGGTTCGGGTGGCGGTATCGCCTTTTACTCCTGGTTCAGTATAAGTAACTTGTAAAACTACAGATTTGGGTGGCGTAACATAAACCGGATTTTCACCATCAAATGAAACACGCAACATGGTGCCTTCTTTTAGGAAATTCACAGATTCTCCAAATAGAAATTCTGCAACATTATATTGATCGTAGGTGTTGGTATCCATGCAAACCAACGAATCACCTTCTTTATAGAGATATTGCAAGTCGCGCTCCTCTACACGTACAATTTCCACTTCCTCATCCGGGCGAAAGCGGTTTTCGGTTTGTTTGCCGGTTTTAAGGTTGCGCATTTTGGCTTGATAAAAAGCACGCAAATTACCCGGGGTGCGATGCTGGTACTCCATAATTACGCACAATTCTCCATTGTATCGCAGAAATGTGCCTACTGACATTTCAGATGCTTTTGCCATAAATAAAATGTTCTTAGGTGCAAAACTATTTAATCTGTTTTATGTATCAAAAAAAGCTTACGGCTTTAAATACAAATTCAAATAATCGGTAATTTTCTGCATCAAGTGTATGCGGTCTTTTCCGGTTACATTGTGTTTGTGGTCTGGATACACAAAAAAATCAACCTGCCTGCGTGCCTTTATGCAAGCATTGATAAATTCCAGGCTGTGTTGCATCACTACCACATCGTCTTGTGCCCCATGTATCACCAATAATTTGTCTTGCAAATTAGCCGCTTTATTTATCACTGAAGTTTTTTCATATCCATCTTCGTTGGTTTGTGGGGTATCCATGTATCGTTCGCCGTACATTACTTCGTAATACTTCCAATCGGTAACCGGTCCGCCAGCTACACCTACTTTAAATACTCCCGGATGATTCACCAGCAAGGATATGGTCAAAAAACCACCAAAACTCCAGCCATGAATTCCTATACGCGATGCATCAATAAAAGAAAGGGATTTGAGATACTCAATGCCTTTCATTTGGTCTGCCATCTCAGCTTGTCCCAATTGGCGATGAATGATACTTTCAAATTGAAACCCACGATGAGCCGAGCCCCGGTTATCAAGCGTAAATACCACATAGCCTTGTTGTGCCATATAATACTCCCAAAGCCTTGCTCCTGCCAGCCAACTATTGGTAACCAGCTGAGCATGAGGCCCGCCATAAACATATACTACTACCGGATATTTTTTATTCGGGTCAAAATTAGAAGGTTTAATCAGGCGTGCATTTAAGTAGGTAATTCCATCGGCAGCCTTTATTGTAAGTAATTCAGCTTTTGGCAATGCATATTCAACTAATGGATTGACGGAAGTTGATGAGTTTAATTCATGTTTTTTACCCACTTCAATAATCTTTCTAAAAGAAGGCACATCCACGCTATTATATTGGTCAAGCACATACCTACCTGAATAATTTACTTTGCAAACATGCGTGCCAGGCTCATTTGTAAGCTGAGTAATTTTTCCCGATTTCAGGTTTACCATGCAGGCATGACGTTCCAGTCCTCGGGTTTGCGTACGCATAAAAAACAGGTTTTCTTCCTTTTCATCGGCACCCAAAATTTCAGTTACCTCCCAATCGCCTTTGGTTAACTGGCTGATGAGCTTACCGGTAACATCATACAAATACAAGTGGTTGAAGCCATCTCGTTCACTTTGCCAGATAAAACGCGTAGGGGTTTTCTTTAAAAACCAAAGAGGCTGTTCCGGCTCCACCCAGCGGTCGTTTTTTTCTTCAAACAGCGTTTTTACCAATGCCCCGGTTTGCACATCATATTGATTTAATTTCAGGTGATTCTGTTCACGATTTAACACCCCTATATACACATATTTTTCAGAAGGGTCCCAACTGATGGCCGTTAAATACTGGTCTTTCGGTTCACCTGTTTGCATAAAAATAGTTTTATTTTTTGCCACATCATATACCCCCAACGTAACTTGTTCACTGGTCATACCAGCCATAGGATAGCGAATGGGCACTTCCTGTGCAATTCGGGTGGTGGTGTTCACCAACGGATATTCTGTTACCATTGTTTCGTCCTTGCGGTAAAATGCCAGGTAATTGCCGTTAGGCGACCAAAACATACCTTTATGAATACCAAATTCCTGACGGTGCACGTAATCACTTCCGTTTACAATACCTTTGTTTACATCATGGGTAATTTCAATGGGATTGGGAGATTTGCCGGCCAAAAAAATATTATTGTCAATGGTAAATGCTGCCAGCCGTTTGCCGGCATGTACTTCCACCTGTCCTGCCGACTCTTCCAAAAGGAGTGTATGCACAATTTGTTTATGATCAATATCTACAAACACTAATCGCCCATCATGCTGAAAATAAATAGTATTGCCATCTGCCCACTGAAATGTATAAGGGAAATAAGTGTATTTATTCATACCAGCATTTACCAGCAGCTGGTCTAATTCAGAGGCATCCATCAAATGAAAAGTTTCGGTTTTACCGGGAACCATCCCTTTAAGGGAGTAATATTTTTCAAGAAAAACAAGGGTATCGCTCTTCCCTTTCCAGAAAGCAAAATCGAGTTGATCGGGCCTGAACTTGGTCCATTGACCGGTTACGGCATCTTCCAGCGAAAGTTGTTTTTGAGCATTTGCGGTAGATACCGTTAAAAAAATTAGTACATAAAATATTCTTTTTATCACCCACATATAAAAGAAATTTAGCAAGACCGCAAGTTACAAAGAATCATCACGTAAAAAATTGTAGAAGTATGAGCATTATTTTAACATCAGATTATTGTGAGCAAGCCAAAAGAAAAACCCCGAAATTGTTATTAGAATATTGATAATAATTGGCTGCTTTAAGCGGCTGTCCGTTCCAAGTCCTCGGTTCTCATGCACGCATCGCATGGTCGCAGCGGTGTCTTCGTGCCCTCAGCCCCGCTGCTCCCTGCGTTGCGGCATTCGCCCCTGCGGGCTTTCCACTTCCATCCGCAGCAGATTTGAAGATGAGTTGATTTAAAGTTGTAATAATTTCGTAATTGATAATTCGTAATTTAACCCAAATTATACATTAGAAATTTTCCGTAGGCATCCAGAAAAACAAAAACCTACGTAGCCACTGTTACATAAATAACCACAGAGAACACAAAGGAATACTGTGTGTTTTTACTTTCATTTTCTTTGTGTTCTCCGTGTATCTCTGTGTTCTTTGTGGTTAAATTTTTTACC
>CALEWF010000141.1 GCA_937925455.1 uncultured Flavobacteriales bacterium
ATTTTGTGGGTTTTACATAACTCAATAATTACCGATCGCATAATTCCTTGCAAACATCCTTCATTCAGCGGAGGAGTAATCACATCATCTTGTTTTACGATAAATATATTATGACTAATAGCTTCACATACATTTCCGGAATCATTGAGCAGTATTGCTTCATCCCAATTGTTTTTTAGGGCTTCTATGCCTGCCATCACATAATTCTCAGCACTTAAGAGTTTTAATGTGGACAATGGATGTCTTAATTTTTTTATTGAAGAGATACCTAAAACGCATGAATTATCTTGCCATACATAGCCAGTTTCGGGGAGGGGAGTAAATTCAAAAATTATTATCATTCCGTTTTGTTTGGGAGTATAAAATCCTTCACCGGTTCGTACAAAACTTAGTCGCAATCGTTGATTAGGAGTATCTGGCAATATATGTTTTTGAAGTTCTAACAATAACACATCGGCAGGATAGGGAAGAGGAAGCGAAAGTAAATTAGCTGTTTTTTCAATGCGTTGTTTATGAAATTTCCAAAATAAAATCTTACCATGTTGCCATCGCATGGTTTCAAAAAATCCGTCGCCGTAATATACAGCTCTTTTGAGCAAAGAAATGTCTGTTGCCTTGCACTCATTCCATGAGATAACAACCGGATTCATTTAACGTTGGATGTATTGTATGATGGTTTTAATAAACTGAGGAAATAACTCAGGTTGTAAAATAAACATGTATAAAACACCAAATAAAGCCCCAAAAAAATGCGTATCGTGGCCAATATTGTCTTTTTTATTTTTCGCCATAATCCAACTATAAAGAAGATATAATCCACCTAATAAAAATGCCGGAATGCTAATTCCGGGTAAAAATAGTAACTGCAAATGCTGCTCTGGACGAATAGCAATAAAGGCAAATACTATGGCAGATACAGCTCCCGATGCTCCTACCGCATTATACCATAAATTATCTTTGTGTTTTTCAAAAGAATAGAGGGATGATAAAACAGCACCACCGGTGTATAACAAAAAATAAAAAAATGAACCTTTGAATGATGCTCCATAAAATGATTGAAAATATACTTCTACGACACTTCCAAATATGTATAACACATACATATTCATGGCTAAGTGTAAAATATCGGCATGCACCAATGCTCCGGTGATAAATCGCCAAGCTTGCCGATTGTGACGAATCAGAAAGGCATTGAATTTTAACTGGTCAAATATGCGGAAGTTGCCAAATGCTACCACCGATATTATAGTAGTTATGATGATGATGATATGTGTTATGGTAAATACCATGTAAATAAACCTAACTTATTTTAATGGAAAGGTAAGAAATGAAACTCAAATTCTAAAAATCGGGCTTGTAATGGAAAGAATTTTAAAATTCATAAAACAAACATTTAATCTACCATCAACACCAAGCCTTTCAGGTATTCTGTTTCTGGATGAAAAAGATTTACCGGATGGTCGGCAGGTTGGCTCAATTGATGTAAAATTCTTACGGTACGGCGTGCTTCTATGCCAGCAGAGTACACCGCTTGGCGAAACATGTGTGCATCTACTACCTGTGAACAAGAGAATGTGAAAATAATTCCTCCAGGTTTAATTTGGCTGATAGCTGATTTGTTGATTCGCTTGTATGCTTGAATAGCATTGTGCCGTGAGTGAAGCGATTTAGCAAAAGCCGGTGGATCGAGGATAATTACATCAAAATACTTGCTATGTTGTTGTAAATAATTCAAGGCATCGCCACATACCAATCGTTCATCCGATGCCTGTAACCCATTCAAGGCATAATTTTTTTTTACTTCTTCCATAGCCCAATTCGAATAATCTACCGAATATACCTCCGTAGCTCCTCCTTTTTCGGCATACAATGAAAATCCACCGGTGTAACAAAATGTATTTAATACTTTTTTACCTGCCACATATTGTTTAAGCAAAGAGCGATTTTCTCGTTGGTCAAGAAAGAATCCGGTTTTTTGCCCACGAGCCCAGTCCACATGAAAGTAAATATTATTTTCTATCACGGTTGTATCGGTTGAATTTCCTTTTAAAAACTTCAATTCTTTTTGCTGATTTTTTTTATCCACATATTTTACCACCAAGGTTTCGGGGGATAAGCCATTCAGAGAAAGCATAGCTTTTTCAATAGCCTCCATATAATGATCCATACCTGCATGATGAATCTGAATAACAATATGCTTATCATATACATCGGCTATCAGTCCGGGCAGTCCATCTCCTTCGCCATGAATAAGACGATAACAGTTGGTATTAGGATTTTGAGTTAATCCTATGTTTTTTCTGGCTTCAAATGCTTGGTGAATTTTGGAAATAATTTCTTTGTCAGTATTATTCGGGGAAGTAAATCCTAAAACTTTTACAGCAATCGAACCAGTGTTGTAATATCCCCAGGCAATAAATTCTTTGTTATGAGTAAATACTTTTACCGGCTTTCCATCTTCTAATGATTCATGCGGTTGTAAAGCACCAGAATATATCCATTGATGAAACCGATTTAATGAAGCTTCTTTTCCTTTTTTTAAGAATAAACGTTTCATTGATATTATATTGCAAATATAAAGTAATTATTTTTTGGGGCATGCACGGCTGTCCGCTATATGGTACTTCCGTTCAGCTACAGCTGCTAAGGCTGCGGTAGCTTGTTGCCACGCCGCTTCCTTGCCTAAGCAGCTGTATGCTTCACGGTACGTACCATGCCGCTTCCATCCGGCAGCCATTACTCTACTTACTGCATGCTTCAATAAATCGAGTGAACTGAATATTCTTTAAAAGGTTTTTTATCAAAAGCGTAATCACTACCAAGTATAAAAAATCTTATGATTTTTTCGGGTTCAAATAATTTCAATTGTTGGTATTTTTTGCTTCTTCACGCAATTTTTTGTATGGCTTAAATGGAAAAGTAAATGCAATACCCGTACTCCAGCTAAATGCAGAGATGGTTTGACTTCCACGTAAATCGCTGATACCGTCTGATATAATATACATATCTGAATTTCGAATAATAGTAAAATTACCTTCGAGGGTAAACGTAAGATGATTGAAAATGGTTCCCATAAAGCCGGCTTCAAACACCATTCCGCCTCCTGCTACTTTGAAATCATTGTTTCGTTGTCGAATGGTGCCATCTGGCAAGCGAATGGTGGCATCTGTTCTAGGATAAGATAATCCAGGACCCATAAATCCTAAAGCATCCAGCCAATGTTTTTGATTTTGGGAGCGAATAATAGTATATGTAAAATCAACACCTAAAGTGTAAATATTATGCCCGTCAGTATTTTCGTAGTTGATAAGAAAGGGAGCTTCTCCGTAAAAATTGTTGTATACATCATTGCCTACATGTCCGTTGATAAGGTTTTGCTGTCCGGGTTTCTTAAATTGTTTGTAATGGATGATTCGTCCACCAATGCCGAAATTTGAATTTTTAAATTTATATCCAAAAGAAATGACGTAAGGCGGCGCCATTGCATTTTGAAATAAGGTTCTAAATAAAGCAGCATACACAAATCCTTCATCCTGAGATTGCCAATTGGAAAGGGTTACGTCTATATCATAAGTTCCGGTAAGTATTTGACCTACCACTTGCCCGTGCAAACGTAAATCACTGTTGAGATAATAAGTTTGTGGGAAACGAATTCCAATATAAAAACGGTGATAATCGGGAGTTGGTCCAAAATAAAATGGCTTCTTTTCTATGGAATTGGTTGGTTGGGCAAACCCCAATACGTTGAAAATAATTATCGTTGTAAAAACTATGAATCTTGAAAACATGCTGTAAAGTTAGATAATCTTTAATGATTACATGCTGATATTTGGGTATAATGTGGAGGAGCTAATTTATACTGGTTAATACGCACATCTACATTTTTTCATAACGTGCCCCAATTAAATACTTTTGTCTAATATAAATTATAAACCAGTTTATGCATTAGAAAATTTCCGTAGGCATCCAGAAAAACAAAAATCTACGTAGCCACTGTTACATAAATAATCACAGAGAACACAAAGGAATACTGTGTGTTTTTACTTTCATTTTCTTTGTGTTCTTCGTGTATCTCTGTGTTCTTTGTGGTTAAATTTTTCACCACAGAGAACACAGAGAAATAAACCATTTAAAAAACGTCTTCAACCCGGTTTCATGCAATTGAAGTAAAATAGCTGGTTGAACCATGGTGTTTACTTCATATAATCGGCTTTAATACAGAAATGAAAATGACTTTGCATTATATCCGGTTTTCTATTGCATAATTTGAGTTTAATGGGTTTACTTACATAGATTTATTGGATAATAAAAATTAAGCCATATAATTTTGCTTGGAACTTAGAGGCTTGGTTCATTTTAGTTTAGTTTTTAAAATTTGAAGATTTTGTTGTGTATACAACCAACCCACACA
>CALEWF010000142.1 GCA_937925455.1 uncultured Flavobacteriales bacterium
AAGCAGTCTCTTTCTACGGGTGCACATGCCTTGCAGCATACAGATTGTTTGGCTACACTTTGTGCTACTTGCAATGACTCAAAAAAATGCACTCATTTTCAAATCATCTCATCTTCAAATCTGCTGTGGATGGAAGTGGAAAGCCCGCAGGGGCGAAGCCCACAGGGCACGGGGTAGCGGGGCTGAGGGCACGAAGACACCGCTACCCCGATGCCCTGTGTGGCTGAGCTCCGAGGACTTGGAACGTACAGCCACATAAAGCAGCCAAATTATTATTCAAATTGAATTATTCGATATTTTGCTGAAATAGTTAGAATATGCTTTTTTTCGTACACGAAATTGTAACCATATCGTTGGTTTTATGAGGTAATCCAGCCATGGAAAGGGTGTATGATATGTTATTTCGTCAATGATTTTACAAGTATCACATCCTATTTTTTTGATACAATGCTGATGTTCCCATTTTTTAAGTGGGAAAGGTAATTCTTTACCAATGTCTATAAAAGAAATTTCGTTTTCATTGTTTTGAAAAGATGCAATTTCAGAAATCCATCGAGCACGAATTAAAGGGCCTCCTAAGCGAACAATTACCCGATGACCGGGTAAACATCCCTCAAAAAGTTCTACCTTCATGGGCATAAACCAAGGATTGAGGGCTTTGAATAATGTTTCATTAAAATGTGAAAACACATCTTCTGCATTTAAAGGAATAATTTCACTTTCCAGGGTTATTTTCATTATTTTGCCTTTGTAGTATAAAAACCATGAATCGAGCTGTTTTGTTGTTGGGTGGTAATTTAGGAAATGTACCTGCAACATTTTCTCAAGCCAAGAAACTTATTGCTGAGCAAGTGGGGGAAATTGTAGCTGAATCATCATTGTACTTAAGCGCTGCATGGGGGTTTGAAGCGGAAGAAAAGTTTTACAATAAAGTATTGATTATAAATACAACCCTTACGGCTCAAAATCTTTTGAATAAAATATTAGAGATAGAGGTTTTTTTGGGAAGAATACGTAATCATGATCAAGGTTACCAGTCTCGGACGCTGGATTTAGATATTTTATTTTTTAATCAGGAGGTGATAGAAACAGAAAATTTAAAAATCCCTCATCCAAGGCTTCATTTGCGAAATTTTACGTTGGTACCGTTGGCTGAATTGATGCCAGATTTTATACATCCGGTTTTCAATATTTCAATCAAGCAACTTCTTCATCAAACTACAGATGAACTAAAGGTTCAAAAATTATGAGCTGGCAATACCTGGCCATAGAAGGAAATATAGGAGCCGGAAAAACCACGCTGGCTACCCGGCTAGCAAACGATTTTGAAGTGAGCCTAATTTTAGAGTCGTTTAGTGAGAATCCATTTTTGCCAGATTTTTACAGAGATCAGGAACGTTATGCATTTCCTCTTGAGTTATCATTTTTAGCAGAACGCTATCACCAATTAAAAGAAATTCTTTCCAAACCGGATTTATTTAGGCCCCGCTTTATCGCGGACTATTCCTTGTGGAAATCGTTGATTTTTTCACGAATTACTCTAAGAGAAGTAGAATACCAGCTTTTTGAACAATTATTTAAAATTATGATGGAGTCACTTCCTAAGCCTGATTACTTGTTTTACTTACATTCAGACAAATATCGGCTTCAACACAACATTCAGCTCAGAGGTAGAGTGTATGAGCAAAACATTGAGAACGATTATTTGCATGCAATAGAACAGGGTTATATGGAAACTCTAAAAACGTTTACTCAAATACCCGTGGTGGTGTTTAACGTTACGGAAGCAGATTTTGTGAAAAATCAATCTCATTATGAAGAAATTGTGAATTTTTTAACAAAAGTACCCTCTCCCGGCTTACATTTTGTAGAAATACACTAAATTTTTTTTTTAATTAAAAACAATATTTAATTTCGCACTGTTGAATAAAAACTAAACACTTACATATTATGAAGTTGAAAAATCTTGCAATTGTAGTATTGGGTGGTGCGTTAATCGCAGGTTGTGGTAAATTTAACCTAAATAAGATTACGTACAAGGTAATACCCAATCCCTTGGAGTATAAAGGAGATACTGTAGAAGTAACAATTACAGCAGAATATCCTAAGAAAACTATGCCAAGAAAAGCTGTGGCTGAAGTAACTCCTATATTAAAGTACAAGGGAGGCGAAAAAGCCTACAAGACAATTTATTTAAAAGGTGATAAAGCAACAGGTGATGGCCAAGTTGTGAATCGAGATGGTGGTACTTTAAAATATAACTCCAAAATTGCTTATGTTGATGGCATGCAAGAAGCAGAACTTCATGTAAAAGGCATTGGAAAAATTAAAGATAAAGAGAAGTATAGTGGGATGACCAAGGAACCAATCGCATTGGGTACCATAATCACACCGCTTCTTACTTTAAAAGATGAACGTTTTGTAATTGGCAAACATAATTATGGCCCTATTTTCAAAACACAGATTGCTAACGTATATTTTCCTTACAATTCTTTTAACATTCGTCCGGCAGAGAAGACCAGTGAAGAAATGAAAAAGCTTCAGCAATTTGTTGATTTTCAATTGAAAGATGGCGGAACTTTCAAATCATTGGAAATAAATGGATGGGCATCTCCTGATGGGGAAGAATCTAAAAACAATGACCTTTCTACTAAACGTAGTAATGAAGTAAGAAAGTGGATGGAGCAATATTTTACTAAGGATAAGAAAATTGCAACCCTTCAAATTTCCAACAAAGGAAATGGAGAAGATATCAATGGTTTCAAAGCTATTGTTGCTACCAAGAATTTCGAAGGGAAAAATGAATTGGTTAGTAAGATTAACAGCGGTGCCATGAATAAAGATTTGAAATCTGTGGGAACCGCTGCATACAATCAGTTTGAAAAAGAAGTTCTTTCTCCTTTGCGTAAATCAGAAATTAAATTAGTAATTCAAGAAAGACAAAAAACCAATGATGAATTGGTAAATTATGCTAAAAATGAACCCACTAAATTAACTTTGGAAGAGTTGCTTTATACTGCTCAAACTTTGATTTCTGATGAAGCTACTCAAATTAAAATTTATGAAGCTGCCGCTCGTCAATTTCCAGAAGACTGGAGACCCAATAATAACATCGGTATAATTTATGCTAAGCAGGGTAAATTGAATGAAGCGTTGACTGAATTCCAAAAGGCTGAAAAAATAGCAGGTTCCGAAAAGGCAATAAAAAATAATATAGGTGCTGTTTACATGTTAAAAGGAGATAAGAATAATGCATTAACATACTTTAAGCAAGGTGGTGGCTCTCCTGAAAATGGTCATAACTTAGGTAATTTATACATCCTTCAAGGTAAGTATTCTGAAGCTGTAGCTTCATTCGGGAATGAATGTTCGTTTAATGCTGCACTTGCCAAATTATTAGCTGGAAGTCCTGAAAAAGCGGGTAGTATCATTGATTGCTCTGATGATAAGGATAAAGCATTATCATATTATCTTAAGGCAATTGCCGCTGCACGTACGAATAGCAAGCAAGCTTTGATTGATAACTTGAAAACAGCTATTCAGAAAGATGCATCGTTGAAAGCCAAGGCTAAAATTGATTTAGAATTCTTGAAATTCCGTGAAGATGCTGATTTTAAATCAACTATCCAGTAATTTTATTCAACTTCATAGTAAACCTCGGTTTTGCCGGGGTTTTTTTTTACTCATTCAAATCTTATAAATACTCAAAAGGGTTGAAATAATCATTTTTATGTGCTAATTTTGAGGGCTAATTTAAGTGCAATGAAAAAAATAACCTTTTTGTTTTTTCTGGTTTTATTTTTTGTGGCTGTTAACGGACAAAACAAAACAGCTTATGACGAAACCTTTATTACTTGTTTTTATCCCGTATCTCAAATTACTTCCCAGGAAAAGTGGGATCAATTAGTTGCACAGCTTAGTAAAACTGAAGGTATAGAGAAGTTAAAGTCGATATTTAAGCCTGAACAAGGAAGAGGGCAATTGATTTTACTTATAAAGGCTTCTTCGGGAAATCGAGAAAATAAAAAAGAGTTTGATTTGTCTCAAATAAAATCAATCATCATTCAATTGGGCATGCTGCCTGAAGACCCTGAAATTAAAGAAGGAAAACATATTTAAAAAATTTTCAGTACTAAATATGAAACATATTGGTATTGTTTTATTCAGTCTTGTATTTGTTGGAAAGTTAGTGGCTCAATCTGAAAACTGTTCAGGAGCAACCACACTTTCAGTATTAGCTAATTGTTCTTCTCCTGTATCGGGTAGTACTGGCACATCACAAAATATACCCGGCTGTGTAGGAAATGCAGATGATGATGTATGGTATCAGTTTGTTGCAACTTCTACTTCGCATCAAATCACAGTAGTGCCTTCAGCCGGATTGGATCCAGTAGTACAATTATTTTCTGGTACTTGTTCGGCTTTGGTTTCATTATCTTGTATGGATGCTGCATTAACGGGTCAGCCTGAAACCATCTTTGCCAGTGGTTTAACTATTGGTGCTACCTATCGTATAAGGGTTTATCATTATTATACAGGAGGTGGTTCACCCAATACCTTTACAATATGTGTAACTACACCACCACCACCACCTTCTAATGATGCCTGCGGGGGGGCTATTCCCTTAACAATAAATTCTTCGTGTATTTATACTAATTCCACATCCCTTAATGCTTCACAATCATTACCTGGTTGTGTGGGTACGGCTGATGACGATGTGTGGTTTTCTTTTGTGGCTACTAACTCAGTGCATACCATTACCGTTGATCCATCCGTAAACATGGACCCAGTGGTTCAATTATATTCAGGAACCAATTGTGGTAATTTGGTTAGTATGGTTTGTATGGATAATGGTTTTACTGATGGTAATGAAGTAATTAATGCTGTTGGGCTTACGGTTGGTAATACTTACTGGATTAGGGTGTATGATTATTATGCTTCAACAGGTGGTTTTCCATTTCAAATCTGTGTAACAGGCACACCAACACCTACCCCACCAAACGATGATCCATGTGGCGCTATTGCTTTGCCTCCAGTTACTACAGCATGTAATTATTTGAATTTTTCTACAACAGGTGCTACAACTTCATCGGGGCCTGGAATCCCTGTTCCTTCTTCTTGCGCAGGTGGTTCTTCACCCCAACAAGGCGGGTTCAATAACTCTCCCAAACCTAAAGATGTTTGGTTTTCAATTGTTGTTCCTTCTACTGGAAAAATTACTATTACAGCCCAACCTGGTTATGGGATAAACGATGTTGTAATGGCGCTGTATTCCGGTACTTGTAGTTCTTTAACACAAATTGCTTGTTCGGATGATTATAATTACCCGGGAACTTCAAATGATATGAAGCCGTTTATCAATGTATCGGGTTTAACTCCCGGATCAACTGTTTATTTAAGATATTGGGCATTTAATGGAAATACAACCGGGAATATAGGATTTTGTGTTTCTACAAATACGCATGACAATTGTAGCAATGCATTATACATCTGTGATTTGAACGGATATAGTGGTACTACCAGCGCTGCTTTTACTGCTGATAGACCTTGTAATATGCGAGGTAATGCTGAAAAAAATAACTCTACCTATGATTACACTCCCGGTACATGCCAAGGCGGAATTTTTGGGTTAGGTGGCTCTTGGGGGGCAGGTGCTCCCTATTGCGATGTTAGAATTGACAATAATTCATGGATACGATTTACAGCAGCAAGTACTACTGCTACATTGAATGTAAGCGTTTATGGTTGTTTTGTAGGTAATTATCCATCGGGGGGGATTCAAATGCAAATTTTTAGTACTTCTTCGCCTTGCTGTGGTTTTACCCCTGTCTCCGATTTTAAAGAGGGTTCAGGTACATTTACTATTACAGCAAATAATCTTACGGTTGGTCAGGATTATTATTTGATGATTGATGGCTATGCAGGAGATATTTGTAATTATACCATTACCGCTAATTCAGGAGTGCAATTTCCTGATATCACTGCCTCTTCTAATCCTATTTGTGCTGGGACATCTGTTACTTTATATGGACCTCCCGGCGCTTCATCTTATGAATGGCAACCTGGTGGGCAAACTACTCAAAATATAACCGTTACTCCATCCACTACAACAACCTATACCTTGGAAGTTTCTGGCGTTTGCGGTGCCCGACAAACTTTAACAAAAACAATTTATGTTAATCAATTGCCTGATTTAACCGCAATAAATAATAATGTTACCGTATGTGCCGGTCAAACGATTTACTTGTCGGCATCCGGTGGAAATAGCTATCAATGGGTTGGACCAAACTCATTTAGTTCCCCACTGCAAAATCCAAGTATTTCCAATGCCTCTGCGGCCAATGCGGGTACATATACTGTTACGGTTACCTCTGCCGCCAGTTGTACAAATTCTGCTCAGGTACAAGTTACTGTTAATTCTAATCCTACACCTACCATTACAGGTACTAATGTGATTTGTGTCGGACAGTCAACCACCTTTACTTCTTCATCTGCTAGTGCTTATTCATGGAATACTGGTGCTACAAGCCAATCTATAAATGTTACTAATCCCGGTACATATACAGTAACTGTAACAGATGTAAATAATTGTACTGGGTCAACTACTCGTACATTAACAGTTAATAACAATCCGAATGCAATAGCATTCAATAACGGACCGGTCTGTGTGGGTAGTACAATACAGTTGAATTCTTCCGGGGGAGTTTCTTATCAATGGACAGGTCCATCTTCATTTTCGAATAATACTCAAAACCCAACGATTCCAGGTGCAACTATATCAAATTCAGGTACTTATACCGTAACAGTGACAGATGCCAATAATTGTTCTGCTACAGCATCAACTACTGTGAGTGTAGTTAATAATCCTGCTGCATCCATTACTGCTATTCCTGATGCAGATATTTGTATTGGTGAATCCGTAACTCTTATTGCGAATACCTCTTCTGCTTATTCGTGGAGTACTAGCGAAACAACATCTTCAATCGTTGTATCTCCAACAACAAACACAAGTTACACTGTTAACCTTACAAATCCGGGTGGATGCGTAGGCGCAGCCAGTGCATCTATAACAATTATTGTTCATCAACTGCCAATAGCATCAGCAACTTCTAATTCTCCGGTTTGTATTGGCAGTGATATAAACTTGTCTGCTAATGGAGGCACAAGCTTTAATTGGACAGGTCCTAATGAATTTTTAAGTTTTGATCAGTATCCCCAAATTAGTAATGTAGAAAATATCCATGCTGGAACATATCACGTAATTGTTACTGATGCAAATAATTGTACAGCAACAGCCAATGTATCTGTTAGTGTTATTACTGATCCAAATATACAGTTAACTCCATCCCCCAATGATTCAATATGTGAAGGTAATTCCGTAACACTTTCTGTTGTTGCTTCATCGTCTTATTTATGGAGTAACGGTTCAACTTCTCCTTCAATTACCATTACACCTGCTACAACAACGCTTTACACTATTACTGTAACAGATCCTATTGGATTATGTAACGGTTCTGTTACCGACCAAATTTTAATTACAGTTGAAAACAACCCAAATGTGATTGCTTCTTCAAACTCTCCTGTTTGCCCTTTAGATACAATACATTTGATGGCATCGGGTGGAAGTTATTATCAATGGACAGGTCCCGGTAGTTTTACTTCAAATCTCCCTAATCCAGTAATAGTTGAAGCTGGGCTTGCTAATGCCGGCTGGTATTATGTTTTAGGTTCAAGTACTTTTGGTTGTTCATCTCTGGATTCAGTTCAGGTAGTATTGTACAATCAAGCTTTAAGTCTTATGGCTAATCCAGATACTGCATCCTTATTGAATTCTGAAAATGTTAGTATTCCTGTTTTAAATAATGACGAAGGAAATATTGGTTTACTATCTATTTTAACTCAACCATCTCATGGCACTGCTCAAATAAGCGGAAATACCATTTTATACACTCCTGATCAAGATTATGAAGGAGCTGACTATTTAACATATATTATTTGTGATGAAACTTGTGGGGCATATTGCGATACTACTGTTGTTTTATTTATTGTAAATGGAAACAATACAGTGCTTATACCAGAATTTATTACTCCCAACGGAGATGGCTTAAACGATACGTGGATAATTACTAATATTGATAAGTATCAAGAAAATTCTGTCATTATTATGAATCGCTGGGGAGACAAAGTATTTGTGGCTTCTCCATATACCAATAATTGGAGTGGTCAATGCAATACTGGAATTTTGATCGCTGGCGAAAAAGTAACAGATGGTACATATTTTTATGTACTTACTCTTAAACCAGGGGATCAGCCTATCAAAGGCTTTATTGAGCTTAGAAAATAATCTTTAAAATCATCAACCGGTTATTGCTTCGAATTTCTCAAAAATTATTGCACTATTTTTGGGAATTAAAACTTCTGATGTATATTTGTACCCCATTTTTAACGACACGTTCTTTGTATAAGCGGGAATAGCTCAGTTGGTAGAGCACGACCTTGCCAAGGTCGGGGTCGCGAGTTCGAGTCTCGTTTCCCGCTCTAAACAGTGCAGAAAATCTGCGCTGTTTTTTTTTACTGTCACCTAATAACGCCCGGGGGGTGGAATGGTAGACACGCAGGACTTAAAATCCTGTGGCCAGTAATGGCTGTGCGGGTTCAAGTCCCGCCCCGGGTACTTAACAAATTAAAATAAAAAAGCTGTCTGTTTTCATACAGCTTTTTTATTTTATTACCACAATTGTCATTAGGAGAAATTTCTAAGGGCATTCATTAGCTGTTTTACGTTATATGTTATTGAAATTTAGGCTTATCTATTAAAAAAGTTTCAAAAAAACATTTTTTTAACCATAGATAATCTTATCCATTTTTATGCACTTTAAAACAGCTTATACCAACAAAGAAATCACTCAATAGGTTGGTATATTGTTATAAACTCCAAATTTTATTAAAGTATTTATATCAGGCTGCTTCAAGCGGCTGTTCGTTACAAGTCCTCGGAACCCAGCCACACAGGGCATCGGGGTAGCGGTGTCTTCGTGCCCTCAGCCCCGCTACCCCGTGCCCTGTGGGCTTCGCCCCTGCGGGCTTTCCACTTCCATCCGCAGCAGATTTGAAGATGAGTGGATTTAATGATGTATTAATTGTATTGTATTCATAATTCGTAATTGAATATTGGGTCAGCAGGTGTGTAGGTTACAAACCGCATGGAATATGCGTTTTAGGAGTTAATCGTTGGCAGAAGATGCGTTGTAGCATACAAATTGCTTCGGGCTGTTGCCCTTGAAAAGACTGGCAGAGCAGCAGCCCGAAGCATGTGAAATCACCCTTAAGAGGCGTAGAAACATGCGGTAGCACCCTATAAATCATTAGAAAATTCTAATGACAATTTTTTCGCTTTGTAAGTTTTTATTTATTGATTACAATGCGATGTACCTGTGTAATATCACCAATCTTAATAGATACATTGTAAACTCCGTTAGCCAATGCAGCAGTGTTTAATTGGAATAATTGACTTCCGGTAGAAACTTGGCCTTTATCTGCCATCATCACTACTTCACCCAGCATATTCATTATGGATATTTGAACTTCATTTTGCTGGGTCATATTAAAGCTTATATTTACATATTCTTGTGCGGGATTGGGATATATATTTACACCAGCCAAATTATTTTCATCTTCTATTGATGCAAATACTGACATCACATTGATGTTATCTACGTAAATGTTATTACCATATCCATTTATACATACAAATTTTATAAATAGTTCGGTAGCGCTTCCATAAGCACTTAAATCTACTTGTTCGTTTCGCCACTGACTATTGGTAGGAGTAAAGTTTGAAGTAGTGGCTGGGGCAGTAGCTAATGTAGATCCCGCTTTATTAAAAACTTGATTCCAGCTATTTCCACAGTCTGTAGATACTTCCACTTTTAAGCGATCAGTATAACTTGAATTGTAGATAGCATGAGCTACATCAAAAGTTAATGTTGGGTTTTGTAGAGCACTGATGTCTATTGGTTTTACAATCAATGCATCTTCTGCTCCTATAGAACCATAATTAAAACAGTTTACTTGCATCGAGTTACTTGGGTTTCCGGTAGAAACCCGTTTCCATGTTAAACCGCCATCCGGATTGTCTAAACCAAAATCAACTGGAGGAAATGTTGTAGAAGTAAATGTTTCAGATAATGGAGCTATTGCTGACGTTGCAGGAGCAATGTAGAATGAAGTAGATACTTTGCCACAATTACCAACTGTGGTATTACCATTATTATTAACATCGGTAACCCATACTTTCAGGGTGTGTGTACCAGAGGTAAGACCCGTAATAGTAGGAATGTTTTCATTGGTACTTGCTCCTAATGCTAAGTTACCACTCCAGTTGGTAGTTTGAACCGGATTGTTATTGATTTGATAATTTATCACCGCAGAAGTGATGTTGTTTGCACCTTTATTTTTTAAAGTAACTATTGGGTCTATGCTGATGCCACAAGTGATTTGATCAAGCCCTGATATATTAGTTATCATCATATAATCAATCGGATTGCTGATTCCGGCTTGGAATACTTCTTTGGTAATATTGTTTTGTATGAATGCTACAACTGCAATTTGTGATTTGTCATAAATATAGTTTGGCACAGGTTCTGCAAAATTAAAAATTAGCGTGTCGTCAGCCATCCATGTATTTTGAACATTACTGCCATTAGCGTCAGGGTACATACGTCGCACCACATTGTGGAAATTTTTTTCACCGTTACTGCCCGGCGGTGAATTAAAACAAATTTCTTTTTCAATCATAGCAACCTGCAATTTGAATTGTGCACTTGTATTGCTAAAAGTATTGGGAGTGGTTATCAATACTTGAATAAAAATGGAGTCAATTGTTGGATTGAAGAAGTGTGAAACATTTAGAATAAAAGGTGAAGAAACTGCATAACGTGCATCTAACTCTGCTTGGTCTAAATTTGCTAATGCACCTGAATAATTAGGCCCTGCAAAAGCGGTTCCGTCCAATGCTCCCCAGGGTACACCGGATACACTATAATATGTAACTCGTGGACCCACCCAAGTTTGGGTTTGAGCATTCATGGGGTCAGTCCCCGGCCAATTGGTTTGATATTTTATACCAATAACTTTGCTGGTGTTATTTTCTAAAAAAGCACTATATGCGGGGTTTTGTGATGCACAAGGCCCGCAACTTGCATTTGAAAAAGCTTCTGCCAATACAGTACGCTGAACCTGAGCCATTCCAGCCAAGCTCATGGAAGCGCTGGTTAAAATGAGTAATAATTTTTTCATATGAATAATTTTATCTCCAAACACAATACTACAAATAAATTTAAAATAAAATCACGAATCGTTAATATTTGATATTTAGGTAACGTAATAATGAAATAAGATTACACGTTCTATCAAATTCTTGTACATTTGGCTAAATGAAAAAGAGTACGTTTTTCACAGCTTTACTTTTATGCATAAGCGTTCAAATTAGTTGGACACAATTGGGGGGGAGTAGTACTTTTAACTTTTTAAAAATGCCCAACTCTGCCCGAATCGAATCGTTGGGTGCTGCTACCCCGGCTTTGTTTGATAATGATTTGAGCCTTGGGCTACAAAATCCTGCGGCATATAACAAAGGCATGCATAATCAAATGCAATTTAGCTTCAATAATTACTTTGCTAATATTGGTTATGGATTTGCCGGATATTCCAGAACCTGGGACAAGATTGGGTCATTTATGGGTGGTATTCAGTATTTTAATTACGGTGATTTTACCCGAACAGATGAGTCTGGTAATATTCAAGGAACTTTTACTGCTCAAGATGTTGCTATCTATATTGGATATTCCAAGGCATTTTTTGATTCATTACTATTAGTGGGAGCTAATTTCAAAAACATCATTTCTCAATATGCTGAATATAATTCATACGGAATGGCTCTTGATTTAGGTGCTATGTATGTAAGTAAAAATAAATTATTTACCGCCGGACTTACTTTAAAAAATATTGGCGGGCAACTTGATCCATACACACCTGGTAACAGGGAACCGATTCCGTTTGAAATTCAGTTGGGCGTTTCACAAGCGTTTAAACACGTGCCACTTCGTTTTTTCCTAACGGCTACCAATCTTCAACGGCCTGATTTGAGTTATGCAGACAAAGGCAATCGGTTTGTTATAGACCCGCTTACCGGAGATTCAATAGACACTAAGATTGGCTTAGGATTAAATATTCTTCGACATTTTGTGATAGGTATGGAATTATCTCCCTTCAAGCGCAGGTTGTTTTTGCGGCTGGCTTATAATTTTCAGCGTGGGGGTGAAATGGGTATTGATGCATTAAATGGTGCTGTGGGGCTAAGTTACGGGGTTGGAATCCGAATCTCACATTTTACCATCAGCTATGGTAGGGCCCATTATTTTGTTACCAATTCACCCAATCATTTTACACTAAATGTAAATATGGAAGGATTTTTAAAAGCAAAAAAGAAAAGGGTTGACGCTCCTGCACCTCCGAAAGCAGAATAAAAGTTATTGTTTATTCTTTTTATCTTCCTGATAGCTTTTATAGCAACGGTCAATAGCTACCATAAGGTCATAATTGGTGGCATTGGCAATAAATTCGCTCCCCATATTACAATATCCAAGCAAACGATCAATCTCCTTTTCGTCAATTCCGGTAACTTGCTGGATGAGCTCTTTGGTAAGTTTGGCACTAGCCACAGCATCTTTGTTTTGATTTTCTAAAATTTCCTGAAGCTTTTCAAGTTCTTTAGCGCGTCGATTAAATTTATTGTACAACGCGGTAAATGGGCCTTTAATTGTATAACCAAAAGTTTCTTTCGGGGCCACATAGCGTTTGTAATATGTAGGGTCACCTGCTACCAGCCCTTGGTCATCAACCGGCACCTTCATGCTTTCAAAATCTTTTTTAAATCGTTCGTAGTTAAATATGCCAATATCTACCTGATCCAAATTATATATTACTTTTTCAAGCCAGATATTTACTGTGTAATCTGAGCCATTGAAATTGGCAGGAAGCCAAAATCTGAATTTTTTGAACCCCACGGCTGTAAATTCTAAGGTATCATTCACTGCCATGAGCGTAGAAAAAAATCCTGTTATTGAGGAGATGGTTCCTGTTTTGTTTTTCTTATTTACAATATCTACAAATGGAATAACACTAGAAGAATCTTTTTGATAAACATAACCGGAAACTTGCACAAGTTTAGGCTGTGCATATGTATAAACCTTCATCCCCCCAAAGGCAAGCAGAATGATTAAATATTTTTTAAATAAACCGGATTTCATGCTATAAAATTCGAAACTAAAACCGAGATTATCCAAAAAAAAATGCAGAAATATCGTTAAATACTTATACAACCTTCATTGAACATTTATTGTCGGGACCTCTTCCATTTTTTATTTTTTTTAATCTCAGCCCAAATGGGTACGTGATCTGAAATTTTTCGACAAGCCTTAAGCGACTCAAAATCCAAGGTAATGTCAACAATGCCTCCGGTATTTGATAGAACCCGATCGGTAGGATAAAGTATATGATCGTATGAATTGGCAAATTTCTCCCCGTCTTTAATTTCCGTTTTCAGTGAGGTTTTTACATCATGAACAGCATCCTCATATGATCTGGTTTTTAATGAATCATAAGCTTTATTAGAAAATGAAAGGTTGAAATCTCCAGCATATATTAATCGTTCGTATTTGTAAATATCATAAATACGGTGTAGTTGTGCAATTTCACGGACCGGGTTTTTAGCAGTAGGAACTGCGTGTAGATTGGCAATTAAAAAAGTGTCTTTTTTCATGGCAAACCGAGCCATGTATGGTTCCCTATCCATACTATCGGCTAATTCTTGGTTAAGCCAGGCGTTACCGCATAGCTTTATCTTTTTTGTATTCCATAAATAAGCATATCGTTCGCTCCCTTTTCCGCTGGTGGGTGCGCTAACTGTATAATCCCAACTGCTTCCACTCAGGTCTAATAGGCTGTCTATTGTTATGATGGCTCTAACGCCATCCGTACCGGTATTAACTTCTTGTATGGCTACGAGATAAAAATTTTTTAACGTGTTTGAAATGTAAAGAAGCGATGTTTGGTCTTTAGATTTTCCTAAGTTGGCAATATTCCATGAGCAAAATCTGATCTGGCTAAATCCATGTACCAGGTAAAAAAAAGAAAACAAAATCAACGTGATTTTTTTAATTTTCAGAAAAACAATGTTTTGTGTTTTTTTGTGATTCATTTCAGTAAAGATAATCCAAAAATATTCGCCAAGTAATAACGGTTTGAAAATTATTCACAACGTATGTTTGTATTTTTAAGAATCAATCATTACCTTTGCCCTCCCTAAATTAGGTAAATCATCATTATCATGTACGCAATTGTAGATATCGCAGGTCAGCAATTCAAGGTAGAAAAGAATCAGGAGTTGTTTGTTCATCGGTTGGAAGGTAAAGAAGGTGGTACGGTTGAATTTGACCGTGTGCTGCTGATCGACAACGGAGGCAAAGTTACCGTGGGTACTCCCAACATTGGTGGAGCTAAGGTAAATGCTAAAATTATTTCACACGTTAAAGGTGATAAAGTATTGGTATTTAAGAAAAAAAGAAGAAAAGGGTATCAGAAATTAAATGGTCATAGGCAATACCTGACTAAAATTCAAATTGAAAATATTACAGCATAATAATTTAAAACCATAGTATCATGGCTCATAAGAAAGGTGTCGGAAGTTCAAAAAACGGTCGTGAATCAGAAAGCAAACGATTGGGTGTAAAAATATTCGGAGGCCAGAAGGCAATAGCCGGAAATATTATTGTACGTCAACGTGGAACCCGTCACTATCCGGGTTTAAATGTAGGAATGGGTAAAGACCATACATTGTTTGCGTTAACAGATGGTATTGTTCAGTTTAAGAAAGGTAGAAACGCAAAATCATACGTTTCTGTTATTCCTTCTGAAAATTAATCTTACTAAATATTATTTTAAAAACTCTTCGGAATTCCGAAGAGTTTTTTGTTTTATGCCATTTAACACACAGATTATTCCATAGTTTTGCAGTTTAAATAGAATATCATGTTACAAATACAGTTTATTCGTGAACATACTGCCGAAGTAATAGAGCGTTTAAAAAAACGCAATATTGATGCAGAAACGCTCATAAACAAAGCAATTGAAATTGATGATATGCGTAAAAAGGCACAGTACGAATGTGATGCATTGCTTGCTGAATCTAACCAGTTGTCACGTACTGTTGGTGAGTTGATGAAAGCAGGAAATAAAGCAGAAGCAGAAGCCATTCGTAGTCGTTCTGCGGCTATGAAAGATGAGATTAAAAACCTGGAAGAAAAAGTAAAACAATTGGAGGCTGAACTTCAACAACATTTATATCAAATACCGAATGCACCCTATCATTTGGTGCCAGTAGGCCATGGGGCCGAAGATAATTTGGAGATTAGAAAAGGCGGCACAATTCCTTCACTGCCTGAAAATGCTTTGCCGCATTGGGATTTGGCTACAAAATATAATCTCATTGATTTTGAACTTGGGGTAAAAATTACCGGTGCCGGATTTCCGGTATATAAGGGTAAGATGGCACGATTGCAACGCGCTCTGGTGAACTTTCTCCTGGACCAGAATACACAAGCAGGTTATACAGAATATGTACCACCTTTGGTTGTTAATGAAGCCAGTGGTTATGGTACCGGCCAGTTGCCCGACAAAGAAGGCCAGATGTATTTTATCGGTGAAGATAATCTATATCTCATTCCTACTTCTGAAGTGCCTCTTACCAATTTCTTTCGGGATGAAATTTTAAAAGCTGAAGACTTGCCCATTAAGTTAACGGCTTTTACACCTTGTTTCCGTCGCGAAGCCGGGTCTTACGGTAAAGATGTACGCGGTCTCAATCGGTTACATCAGTTCGATAAGGTTGAAATTGTTCAAATTGCACATCCCGATAAATCCTACCAAATTTTAGAAGAAATGGTGATGCATGTTGAAGGGATTATTCAACAACTTGGCTTACCATATCGTATTCTTCGCCTTTGTGGGGGTGATATGGGTTTTGCATCTGCTATGACGTATGATTTTGAAGTGTATAGCGCAGCACAAAAGCGTTGGTTAGAAGTTAGTTCGGTTTCTAATTTTGAATCTTTTCAGGCCAATCGTATGAAACTTCGTTTCAAAGAAGGGATTGAAAAGCCTCGATTAGCCCATACCTTGAATGGTAGTTCTTTAGCTTTCCCTCGAATTTTAGCAGCTTTAATGGAAAATAATCAAACGTCAGACGGTATTTTATTGCCTCCTGTGTTACAGCAATATTGTGGTTTTGAATATTTAAATTGATTTAGGTAAGATTAATCGTACAATTTTTTAAATCTAATTTGAGGCTGCTTCAAGCGGCTGTCCGTTACAAGTCCTCGGGGCTCAGCCACACATGGCATCGGGGTAGCGGTGTCTTCGTGCCCTCAGCCCCGCTACCCCGTGCCCTGTGGGCTTCGCCCCTCCGGGCTTTCCACTTCCATCCGCAGCAGTCCGCCCCGCAAGGGCGGTTAATTTGGAAATGAAACAATTTGAAGATGTGTTGATTTGAAGATGTGTTAATTGCATTGTATTCACAATTCGTAATTGATAATTGGGGTAGTGGGTGCGTTGTTTACAAACCGCATTGATAATGCGTTTTGGTGGTTGATTTTGGGCGGAGAATGCATTGTAGCATACAGATTGCTTCCCCGCCAAAGGCGGGTCGCAATTACGGACTGAACATCGGGATAGCGGATGAATTCCCCCTTACAAGGCGGAGAAACCCGCGGCCGCCTCCTCATAAAATAGTTTGATTAAAAAATTTTGTGACAATTTGGGGATAAAGGAAGGAATTATGTGTTTTTTGCTTCATTTTCATTTATCAAGTTTTTTTCTTTTCTTTCTTTTAAATAAATGGCAATTACAATCAATAGTACATGAATTGCCCATATAACGTAATTTTGTAAAGCGATGATGAATATTAAATAGAGTATAAGAAACATAATTAAAATCCACATGATGGCTACTTTCGTTTTGCTAATTGGTCGTTCTCCAATTACTTCGCCTGTTTGGCCATTTACTAAGATTTGAAATAAATGTTTTTTGTAATAATATGCTCCAATCCACATTGGTAGTAATACAAGCCTATAATTGATTGTATCATGTGTGTAATTGCTTTTTTTAAATGAACAAAGTCGTATCCTGATTTTTCTAATTTATTGATTACTCTTTGTTCAATCTCGTAGTTTATTTTTTTATCGTTATCTGTAAGCACTTCTTTAATGTTTTTTTGGGGTGCTTGTGCAGAAAATCCTAAAATGAAAGCTTCATCAAATTCTATTAAATAATCAAAGTTCCAACGGTTATTAAAGGGTTCGGAAATAACTTCGTCAAAGTTAGGTAATGTTTTGTCTATTATATTTTCAGGAATAGTGCTAGTTGCTACAATCGCTAAATGCTGTATGGTGGCATTAAACTTTCCTTTTTCGCTAGTGTATAGAACTTTTTTGGAATTTAAACTTTTTGTACCACATCTTGCTTGAAATGAAACGTTGGTTTGAATGTATAAGAGCCAATAGGGCACATAAACTCCATGTAAGAGAGAAAAATTAATTAGTTGCCTTTTAAAACCCTCAGGTGTAAGAAATAAGCTTTTTTCCCATTTTCTAATGTTGTAATAGGCTTGTTTTATGTCGATTTGAAATGGAATAATCCCATCAAAAGAAAAAGCTTTGTTTTCAGATAAAGGTTTGTTTGCTATAATCTGTGTGCAATAAGGGCAATTTTGAATAATAAAATTGGATAATAAAATTTCTGCTCCACAACCATTACATGTTACCAATTGCTGTGCAGTATGTGCTATATTTTGTTCATTAATTGAATGTAAAGCAACTTGATTATTAAAATGATGTATGAACTCTTGATGTGAGCAATAACTGCATTGCAGATAGGAGGTTCCGGGTTTGTATTGAAGCAAGCCTCCACATTAATTACATTTAGTAATCATGTAATAAAAATAAATACTTCTTTAAGAAAATGTTGATAAGTTGAAAACTTACCGTGGCTTTTGAGCCAAAATGGTATGTTGAATGGGTGCTCGCCAGCCGCTCAGTGGCTTGGTTTTTACCTCTATAAAGCCATTACGTTCTAATAATTCTTTGGCCTGAATGGGGGTCAAAAAATTTAATACACTTTTTATTAAATACTTAAAAATAGTAGAATTCCCCGTTAAAACAGTAGAGATTGGAATGATGAATCCATAGCCTAAAATTTTCCAGTAAGAACGAGCATACCATGTATCGGCTAATGAGTAGTCGTGAATACACAAAGTACCACCAGGTTTTAAAATTCTGTATAATCCTTTAACACAGGCTTCGTAGTCTGGCATATTTCTCAGGCCATATGCCATGAATATGGCATCAAAAGAATTATCAGGAAAATCAAGATACATAGCATCTTTCAAGATAAATTCAATTTTCCCTGATTGTACTTCATTTG
>CALEWF010000143.1 GCA_937925455.1 uncultured Flavobacteriales bacterium
CTTTTTGATTTTGATTGGCTGATTTTCCTAACATAATTTGCAAGGTTTTTTGCAAAATTCTTCATTTTCCTGGCAGATTTTTATACTATGTTTTGCAAGTTTTTCACAGATTTATCAAAAGGTTTAGAGGTTTTTAAGGAGCAACTAAATAAACCAATTAAAAAACGCCTTCAACCCAGTTTAATGCAATTGAAGAAAATAACGGGTTGAACTCAGGTGGTTACTTCATATAATCGGCTTTAATACAGAAATGAAAATGATGTTGCATTATATCCGATTTTTTATTGCATAATTTGGGATTATAGGGGGGCGACCGCGTGCTACTTCGCCTCGAAAGGGCGGATTCACCCGCTGCCCTATAATTTTAGAGTCATTGCGAGGGCGACAGCCTCAATGCTACGATGCTAAACCTTACAGGTTTTTAGAAACCTTTAAGGTTTTTCCTCCTCCGTATCATACAGATTGCTTTCCCGCCAAAGGCGGGTCGCAATGACGCTAAAACCGTATCATCTTCAAATCAATTCATCTTCAAATTAAATCATCTTCAAATTATCCGCCCCAAAGGGCGAACTGCCGGGGATGGAAGTGGAAAGCCCGCAGGGGCGAAGCCCACAGGGCACGGGGTAGCGGGGCTGAGGGCACGAAGACCCCGCTAACCCGATGCCATGTGTGGCTGAGCCCCGAGGACTTGTAACGAACAGCCCCAAAGGCAGCCATATAATTATTTAAATTCCATAACAATACTGTGCTTAAAATTTACCCCAGACAACAGTAATTCTTAATTTTACAACAGGAATTATAGTTTACTGCTAATAAGTGAAGCTAATTCTTTGAAACGCTCTTCGGTAAGCTGAATTTTGGGATTGCTAAAATTCATATCATTCATGGTATTTACAGGAATTAAATGAAGGTGTGTATGTGGTATTTCAAACCCTGCAATTACCAAACCAATACGCTCTGTACCCGTAACTGCTTGTATGGCTTTACCAATGCGTTGGGCAAAAAGAATTAAATGTTGTTGTGTTTCAGGATCAAGATCCAGCCAATGATCCACCTCCTTTTTGGGAACAACTAAGGTATGCCCTTCTTTTAAAGGGAATATATCGAGAAAGGCAATGCAATGCTCGTCTTCAGCTATTTTATAACAAGGCACTTCACCTTGTATAATTCGGGTAAACAATGAAGCCATTAGCGAGAAATTTCAAGAATTTCAAAAGGCATGATACCGTTAGGTACTTGTACTTCTACCTTATCACCTTTGGCTTTGCCCAGCAATGCTTTGCCAATGGGTGAATCGGAAGATATTTTACCTTCTTTTAAATTGGCTTCATTCTCTGAAACGATTTGATATTCCATCACAGCATTATTCTTCAGATTCTTAATTTTTACCTTACAAAGCAAAAAAACTTTGGATACATCAGTGTTATCATTTTCCAAAATACGGGCATTGTTAATGGTTTCACGCAGTTTGGATATTTTTAACTCCAACAAACCTTGTGCTTCTTTGGCTGCATCATATTCGGCGTTTTCGCTTAAATCACCCTTATCACGGGCTTCTGCAATCTGTGCAGAAATTTTTGGCCGCTCCACATTAATCATGTAATCCAGCTCTTCTTTCAGCTTTTTGTATCCTTCGGCTGTTAAATAAGTAATTTTCGACATATCAAAAAAATTTTTTTGGGTCGTTTTGTATAAAAAGCAAACAGAAAGCGCAGGCTTTCTGTTTGAAATACAAAAGTATGAAAAATAATTCAGATTATAAAAGCAATCGTACCCCAAAGGTATGCACTCCTGCAAAAGTATAAGTAGCCCTGAATGAATAATCCAAGCCGATTTTAGTTCTTCCGTTTTTCTTAAAAGGCGCTTCAAACGTAAAACCACCACTTGGACCGGTGAAAGCATTCAATAAGTTTGGATTCACTCCTTCTCTTTCGCCAAAAATACCTTCTTCAAAGGCATAACCTCCACGTATCATCAACATATCATTGAAATTGTATTCAACTCCAAGGATAAACTGATCACGGGTAAACGAATGGGTGGTAAAATTAAAGGCAGTAGTTAATCCATGCTTTTTGGTAAAACGGTAAATGTAAGCGATGCCAATATTCATTAAAGCAGGAAGTTCGAACTCAGCTGAACGTTGTTGCTGGGTAAGCACTGCTCCATTTATAGGGCTGATGTTGTATACGGTAAGCCCATCGCCCGTAGCCATCATCCGCGGACCTATGTTCTTTAAGGTAATTCCAAAGTGCAAATTGTCTTTGTTCAACTCACGTCTACCTAACGTAGTTTTGTACATAATTCCTGCATCAATGGTAAAGCCGGTAGCAGCAATATTACTTATGGATTGCGACATTAAACGAATGGTAAAACCTCCGTAAATTTTATCAGAAAATCCACGAGCATAGCTTGCGGCTATATTTAAGTTGTTTACCTGATAGGTATTCCCCGTACCTTCCGGAGAATTTACAGTTGTTTCTTCAATAGGACCAGAACCCAAGGACATCACGCTTAAACCTAAAACACCACGCTTTTTACCAAGATTCTGACTAAATCCAAAGGTGTTAATCCCGATATCAGAACCTGCCAGCCAGCGGGTATGAGCAAACAAAATTTCTGTCCTTTCTGTAAAAGCCATGCCAGCCACGTTTAGGAATTGTGATTCCAATCCTCGTCCAATGGCGGTATTGGCACCATGCCAGCCAGAACTTCTTGCCCATGGATTTATAAGCAGGTCCATACTTCCGGCAGAACCGGCACGGTCTTCATTACCGGCATGTGTTCCAACAACTGAAACCATCATGGCTCCGGCGAACATCCAGATTTTTTTATATTTCATGAATTTCATTTTCTTCTCAGCTTTAATGGGTTAACCAATTAGAAGTTATCTAAGCTAAACGGACGAAGTACACCGTACCATTTTAATATTCGTTCACCTATGCCTGGTGCTTTTACATGAATAATGTACAAACCACTGGCAACTGGAATATTTTTATAGTTTTTCAAATCCCAATCTATGGATGTTTTGGCAGAAGTACTCTTTTCGTAGCGACGTACCAAAGTACCATTCAATGAATAGATTGTTACAGTACAAACATCGGGCAGGTTAACAATTTTCACACGATTGTCCACCTGATTAGTTTCATAATCGCTGGCGGCGTAGTACGGGTTAGGTACAACCTGGATTAAATCTAATGCAGCTCTAGCAGCATCATTATCACCGGTAATGGCAGCCAGGTCTGCAAATCCAAATTCATACATCGGATTGTTGTTGTTTTGAGGATTAGCCACAGTGTTCACCGCGGATAAATTAGGTTGATAATTCTTAAATACCCGCAAGCGAATACGAACATCCCCATCTAACCATGTTTTACCTCTCACATGGAATGGAATTCCGGCCCACATACAATTTCTCCAAACATTACGAGCCTGAGCTACCGGAGGATTGGATATAGGCACCCCATTCGCATCGGTAAGAAATTGAACGATGGCAGCACCGGCATCATAATGTGTTGAAGCTGTATATCCGCCAATTTGAGGATTAGAGCCAAACACATAAATATAATGTTTACCAGCAAAAAGGTAATCTCCAAATTGAGATATCCATCCATCAATTCCTTTAGTAGGATCGGCCTGATAAGGATTAAAAATCATATCGCGTCCATTGAAACCAGACAAGTAAGAATCTTCACCAAAGGCAATATTTAAACGTTCGCCAGTTTCCACATCAATGGCATACCCTGGGAACCAACCCATTCCCCATGCATTGATATAATTAGGAGATTCAGGGTCGTTGCTGGGTCCGGCTGCCACATTAGCAGGATTACCATTTTTATCAACCGAAGGACTGTGACGTAATGCCAGTTTACGGGGCTTAGTATTACCCGGATATAATGGATGTACATATGAAGCAGAATCAAAATCAAAATCATGAGTTTCAAACACCGGACAGCGAGTCCATTTACTCTTATCAGAAGTCAATACAATGTCTACACTATTGATAAAATTCTGCAATTGTAATGATGTACTAATAACGCCATTACCACTACTGGGATGAGTAATTGATGAGGCAATGCCATGACCCGGACGCCTAAACTGGTTTTCATCCGTATATGAAGAAACGGCATTAGTTAGAAGATAAGGTACAATACCGCCTCCACCATAAAAGGCTACACTGGTTTCAAAAACATTATCTGGATCAATAAATACATCTACACCTTGTAAGTTTACACTTACAACAAAACGATTAGAATTAAAAGTATTCAATAATGCCACATTTGGACCACTGGTAGCCCCCACTGTAGTTCCAGATCGTACCCAATTACCGGGCGAATTAATGTTTAGATCAGGGAAAAATCCTAACCAAACATTTTCGGGTTTTTCAAATTCGATAGAAGCATCAATCAACCCATTTTGTTTTTCGTACGATGGTTTTAATTTTCCATTGCTTATTACCCAAGTTGGACCGATATTTTGAGTTTGGCGAATGTTTATAGAAAAACCTAAAAAGCGGTCATCAATACCCGGAATATTTCTACGGTCATAGACAATTTGTTCGTACGATTCAGATATATCTTTTTCAGAAACAGCCACAGTGTCTCCATAAGGACTTCCCGGTTCAAGCAATACCCAGCGAGCTGTTTTGTTCACAACCGGATTGTTGGTAGGTGTTTGTGGATTATTATCAACAATTTTTAAAACATAATTGGATGGACGCAACTTTAACGGATCTATAATTTTCACATTTATGGGTCCACCTGCATAATCATAGGTTGGATTATCGACTCTATGATTAGGTGAATTCAAAATAGCCTCTTCTGTTTCTTTGGTTAATTCCAAATAATTCCCCCCATTACCACGACCTTCAATACGTGTGATTCGAGGACTCATACCATACAATGATTGAAGCACAGTTCCACCTAATTCTGGGGCGGGTATGTGGGGTATTGCTGAATATACTTTAATATTTCTACGACCTAAGAAGAAAGGCTCTTTTTGGCCATCTAAAGCTGTGGGGTCATTGGGATCATATTTTTTAAAGTTGTTATATCCATAAGCCAGTGCCATGTAATAATAAGTCTTATGGTTCACAAGTCGCTTATCTGTTCCGGAGGCAAAGAGGTCTTCTGTAACTTTAAAAGAATGAATGATACCTTCATTGGCACCCTGTACTTTTACTTTAGGTACAGAATATCCCAAATCTTCATCAAATTCAAAGTTCACAATTGTACCAATCGGATTGCCTTCACTATCAAAATTTCGGATATCACATTGTGCAACCAAACGAGCTTTTGCTGAACCATCTGGACCAAAAATATCGTTGGCAGTTACTGTTGCATCTTTTAATTGATAAATCAAATATCCTTCAAAGCGAATTTTTCTATCATAGTAGATGGTATCTTTTTGAATTCCTAAAGTGATGGTTGTAACTACGGGTGTTGCAGGATTGGTAAAATAACCATAATGGGTTGTAACAGGGTTTCCACCGCTATCATAAATCGTTACAGTAGTATCAGCCGAATTACCGTTAACAGTTGAAGTAGAATACACATACATCGTATTTCCATTTCCTCTTACCTGAGTGTACATCCAAGCGGGTACATAAATTACGGTATCGCGGGTAATTGGAATGGATTGTTCTTCAAATTCAGGGATGAAATAATTCAACTCTTCATATTGATTCAAATAGTTATTAGAAGTTGACTTATTGGTAAGGAAAAGAATCAATTCACGGTCTAACTCTTGAATATTCAAATCCGGAGCATCGGGCCCATTTAATACCCTAAAACAGTTTTCAAACAAAGATTGGGCTTTATCGTCAGCTTTACGTACTTTTAAAACTGATTCAAAAGGTGAACCGCTGGATGCACGTGCCCAAACCACTCCCAATACCAAGTCGTTAACTGCGCCCGGCTTCAAGGTAAACGGACCAGCAGATTGCACAAAACGACGATCGCCGGGCTGGTTACCAGATTGTACTTCCGTCCATTCAAAACCCGGATTTATTCCTTTAGTTCCCCAATGCAAGGGGTCTGAATCACCCGGAAACATAAAGTCGGAAACAATCGTAGTAGTTCCCTGCGTTCCTGGATATCCATTACCACCATAAACCATGCGTGAAGCATCTCTCCAGAAACCTCTTACGTAATTGTAATATTCAGGTGCAGTACTTGGATCGCAACTTGGACAGCTACCGTTGTTGTAATATACAAATCGCCGCATTCCATAACGCTCGTTATCTACAATATTATCATCAAAACCTACCCCATTAATACCAAATGCATTAGAAAAACGAGTAGTATCAGTTAGTGAAGTAATAGCAGATAAATCTGGGTTATTTTTATCCCAAAACTCTGCTACCCCATTACTGTCCAAATAAGGTCCTAAAAAGAAGTCTACACCTACTGCCGGTGGATTTAATCCATAACCTAATTGACCACCACAATTTTCATCGTTCGCATCACCATTATACATGTAACCAAACCCTCTTCCTACATCACAACCGGTATAGTCATCCTGGTAACAGCCCAAGTCTGCATCCGTATTCACACCAAAATAACAGCTTGCTAATGTGGTTGTACCACGATTTATCAATTGGTAGTTATAGAAAGTCATATTATTAATCTCGTCGTTGGTATTAAACCCAAAAGCTTGGGCTCGTATTTCCATTCCAATAGGCTGCCCTTGCGATTCTCCATGAACGTTACCTTTGTCGTTAAATACCCACCACAAAGTAAAATCGCCATAGAGATATGCACTACGATCCGTTCTACAATCTATATTGTTATCCAAGTCATAAAAAGGATAATCACAATCTTCCCAACGATAAACACCATCGTTATTGGCATCAGCAAACGGAGCAAGAATAGGATGCATGTTCAAATGCTGACCATTTGATTGAATAAGCGGGTTACCGGGCCATTTTTTAATTACATCAGGCACCACGTAACCTTCGCAGGAAGGATCATTCGGATCTATACAGTTACATAAACGAAATTGTTCAACCTGTTGACGAGTAATAGACCAAATCTGATCATACAATGAACAAGTTTCTGCATCAATAGAAGCTGTTCCTAAACGATCCAGCGGACCAGTCCAATAATCAACTCCTTGTGAACGGTAACGCTGAGCGGCCAAACGCAAGGTTTGAGTTTGAGCATCGCGGCCACCCATCCAAAGCGTTCCTACGAAAATTGCATTTCGCCCGCTTCCTTTGGGAACTTCATAGCGGGCATTCTGAATTAAATCCCACCACATATCACCTCCGGAATGTATCAATGCTCTTACATTGTTTACATTCAACTCTGCAGAAGTAGAAGGAGGCAAACATCCTGCTGATACAGATTTATCTGCACTTGTTGATTTATCTGATCCAACTCCCTTGGCCGGATTGTCCTTATATGCCCACAATCCTGTGGTCATCAGGATTAACCCGGTAGAAATGAATCCTTTCATGATCTTTTTCATACTCCTGTTATTTATATCGGTTACTTGAATTTTCATTTTAATAATTAAAACGACATGATTACCCCCAAACGAACCCTTCTTGGAATACTGAAGTTTGTGGGATTTGCCACTGCCATAGTGTACATATCTCTGAATGAAGTAGGATCAACTTGGCTATTAATATAGGTTTCATACAATGGTGAAGTTAAGAAACCATCATCAGTAGCTGAACCTGTGGCGCTGTAAACACCGATGGTATTGCGAATGTCAAACAAATTCAGTACTTGGAGGTAGATGTTTAATATAGATTTTTTGCGTTCTTTTACCCCATCGTCTGATTTTTTACCCCAGAAAATATTGATGTCTTTATCCACCATCAAATCAATATTAAACTCCCATGGCAGGCGGGCACCGTTGAGTGAACCTTGTAATGAAGTGGTACCCAAACCACCTGTGAGGAATGCATTTCCTGTTGGAATAACCTGACGGGAAAATGGAACTCCAGAGCCTCCCCGAAGGGTTAAGCTAGCTCCTAAATTCTTAAATATAGTTTCTAAGAAAGCACCTTTAGGACCAAAATATTCTCCATTATCTTTTCCATCGCCAAACCGGTAAATAAAGAATGCGGTGAATAAGTGACGACGATCATAATTGGTAGGATAAATTATACGCAGATTCGGTTGTCCTGAATTTACCAAGTTTAACTGAGAGAAGTTATCAGAACCGGTACCGTCGGCAAACTGCAGGGTATAAGATGCAGAAAGCTTGAGATTGGCTGATTTACGAAGTTCATATTCAAAGGTAATGCCTTTTACAGTACCAAAGTCAATGTTATCATAGGTTTTGTAAGTTCTAGGATACGCTTCAAATAAACGTACTACAGCAATCATATCACGAAGTTCGCGATAAAAGGCAGAAATCTTCAATGCAGAAGACTCAGTTAAACGTTGGCGGAAACCCAGTGAGAAATCGGTGGTACGCTCCGGACGAAGATTGGGATTATTGAATATTTTATTTGCGTCATTATATGATGAGTTATTCCAGAAGAAATAATCCAGTGGATTATTACGGGTAAAGAAAGCACCGGGACGTTGTGTTAAAATATCATAGTAAGCCGTAAACTGGGTATTGTCTGAAATAGGGAATGAGAATGCTATACGAGGCATTACATTTACTTGTGGAGTATAGTCAGTAAATGCACCGATGGGATTAAATCCTTTTTCTACAAAGGCATTGGGATCCAAAACATACGGCTGCACTCTACCAGAAGCCGTACGTATTAACGAAGGGTCATTGATTACTTCTCCGTTGGCATTATACCAAACATCTCC
>CALEWF010000144.1 GCA_937925455.1 uncultured Flavobacteriales bacterium
GTCCGGTATTGCTCAATCATCCTCTGCAATATCATATAAAAATACTAATGAAATAATATACATTCTGAAAAACTCAGAAAACCCAGTAAATATTGCTTTAGATTTTATCAATTCATATGTAAAAAATATTGAAAAACTAAAAGGTAGTAAAGGAATGTATGAATGGGTTAAAAACAACAAACTTGTGTCTGAAAATTTCAAAAAAGAACTAAAAAAAATAATAGATCAAGCAAACCAAAAAAATCCGGGTATGGGGCTAAGTTTCGACCCAATACTCAATGCACAGGAATATCCAGAAAAGGGATTTGTATTAGAACAGTATGACAAAAGCACAAACTATATTATCGTAAAAGGTATTGACTGGCCAGAATTTAAAGTACCTATCAAAATGATTTTAATAGATAATACATGGCTGGTTGATGGATGCGGAGTAGTAAATATTCCAAAAGAAAAAAGATTAGAATAATCACATTAAAAAAATAGTTATGCCATTAAACAAGGAAGCCCTGCTGCGATACAAAATCATTAATCGGATGCTGCTTAATAAACGCAGGCCATATCCCACCATGGAAGATATCCGGCAAGAAATGGAAGAAAGGCTTGGGCATCCATTCGCCATTTCAACCATTCAAAAAGATATCAAGGCTATGAAAGAAGATGAAGAGCTTGGTTTTTTTGCCCCCATTGCTTTTAGCAGAAGCTATAATGGCTATTATTACAAAGACCCGGAATATTCCATTGATCATCTTTTGATAGCCGACGAAGAATTAGAGGCCTTAGATGCAGCACTAACGTTTATGCGATCTGTACGTGATACTAGTTTAGGCAAGAACTACGTAAAAGCCCTTGAAAAAATATACAAACACCTGGCGATAGATAAGCAAGCAGGACCTTATGCCCATTCATTCATTATTCCTGAAACCAATGCCCCTACCAATCATTTGCCAATATTTGACAAACTAGTACAAGCTATAGAAAAAGCTCATCCGGTACAAATTCTGCATTTTTCTTATCAGCGAAAAACAAGTAGCGAAGTAATTGTACATCCCTACGTTTTAAAAGAATATCGAGGTTTTTGGTATTTGGTTGGATATAGTGAAAAGCACAAAGAAGTACGAACTTTTGGATTGGATAGAATACTACGGATCAAACAACTTCCCCGACATCCGTTTCATGCTTCCGTGAGATTTGACCCACAAGAATATTTTAAGCATTGTATTGGCATAACCCGTAGTAATCAAGGAAAAAAGGAACGAATCCACCTCCGCTTTGATCCAGATATAGAACCTTATATTCTTTCAAAGCCTCTTCATTGCTCTCAACAGGTAATATCTAAGCGGGGCCCGCTGGAAATTACACTAGATGTTTACGTTACGATAGAGCTGGAGAGCTTGCTTCTTTCTTATGGCCATCTGGTTACCATTTTATCACCGGAATGGTTGGCAGAATCAATAAGAAAAAAACACCTGATGGCTTCGATACCGGTAAAATCAGAAGGTCGTTAACGCTTATTACTCAATTTTATTGCGGGTAGTTTATTAAACCCTAAAAATTTTTTATTCTAATTTTTTTCAAAACGGATATAGAATGCGTTTTGCTTTCCGTTATTGCATAAAAAAATTAGTAAGCATTATGGGAAATAAAAACAAAGAAACATTAGATGAAATCTTACAGGAACTTATTTATTTATTGAAATATCCTTTACATTGGCCTTCGTTCAGGTTTAGTACCTGTGGCAGGTGTTGCGAAATACAAGCTATTGATGTTTCTGATAATAAAACGATTATAAATATGTTATATCATGCACAGCCAATATTTATTCAGGGTGGATGGGTAAGAATTGACCCCCAAACGTTTATTCGTCATAGTGATACGGATGAAATTTTACCTTTATTAGAAGCAGTAAATATTCCCTTAAGCCCTGAAAGACATCATTTTAAAAATGCTGATGAAAGCCTTGTATTTCAATTAATATTCCCAGCTATTCCAAAATCATGGGAAAGAATAGATCTGATTGAAAAAGAGCCCGGAGACAGTTCATATTTTAATTTTTATGGTATTAAACTAAATCCATTCAGAGATAAAATCATATAAACTATGAGAGCTACTGTATCAGAAAAAAAGATAACCACGCTTCATAAAAGCTTTCAACAGCAAGAAATACAAATTAAGCTGGAATTGAAAAAAATGGAATCTGCAGAAAAAAGAGCTCAGATTGAAGACTGGAAAAACCAAAACTCTATAACAATGAGGCGAAAACATTGATTGAAAAAATTGAAACACTTCGGCGTTTGTTTGATCCTGTTCAGGTTGATGAGAAAAAAATATTATTGGAAGTAACAACCGACTAAAAAATTTTTTCGGAAGAAGAAACCTGGAGCATTAAACATAAAATATCACAAATAATTGCTAAACTATAATTACATGTGTCAAGAAATTCAGGAGCTAATAGCCTTGCAGCGTGAATTTGACCTGGCAGTACAATTAAAAGCCAAGGCCATTCAAAAACAAGAATACTTAATAGCAGCCAGGCAACGGGTAAGAGAACGTGCATTGCTAGAAAAGGCAAAACAACGTTTAAAAGCTTTGAACCAAAAGCTTGCTACTATGCCTGAAGAAAACAAGAAAGAATATTTAGACTTTATTGACCAGGCTCAGAAATTTTTTAGCTTGAACATGCTGGAACAACTTACAGCCATCAATCAGGAAAAAGTACGACTGGAAGAAGAGTTGGAAAAACTTCAACAACAAAAGAAACAGTTATTAAGTGAATATAAATTTCAACAGGCCAATACGGTTCGTGAACGCATGGCAGAAATTTCAGAAAAGTTGCAACAAGTGGCAATAAAAGCAGAAAGTATCAAACAAACTAAATTGATAGATTGATTTTTCTGCATAAACCCAAATTATGCATTAGAAATTTTCCGTAGGCATCCGTAATACAAAAAACCTTTGTAGCCACTGTTACACAAATAACCACAGAGAAAACAGAGGAATACCGTATGTTTTACTTTCATTTTCTTTGTGTTCTCCGTGTATCTCTGTGTTCTTTGTGGTTAAATTTTTCACCACAGAGAACACAGATAAATAAACCTATTAAAAAAACATCTTCAACCCGGTTTAATGCAATTGAAGTAAAATAGCTGGTTGA
>CALEWF010000145.1 GCA_937925455.1 uncultured Flavobacteriales bacterium
ATGCATTATTTGCATGGTATTCATAATTCATAATTGATAATTCGTATTGATAATTGGTGTAGAGGGTGTGTAAATTGCAAACCGCATTTTCAATGCGTTTTAGGAGTTGGTCGTGTACGGTGTATGCGTTTTAGCATACAGATTGCTTTGGGCTGTCGCCCTCGCAATGGCGTGCAGTGCAACAGGGTTGCGGGTAAATCCGTCCCTACGAGGCTGAGAAACATGCGGCTCCCCCCCATAAAACAGTATAATTAAAAATTTTAATAACAATTTTGGGTTAATGCATACTTGGATTTATTAAGCATAATAGCATTTTGTATGCAAAACAATATTTTCATCAACTAACTCTTATAGCGTCTATTGGACTGATACGTGTGATTAAATAACTGGGTAAAATCAAAATTACGATGCAACTAAATAATGTCAGCATATTTATTCCGGCAATTTTTATCCAATCAATCAATACAGGTACTTCTGATAAATAGTAAGATTGCTGGTCTAATTTTATTATGCCAAAATGATATTGAAAAAGGCATATACCAATTCCCAGAATATTGCCTATAATAAGCCCCTGAATTACAATATATGCAGCCTGTAACAAGAAAATTTTTCTCACTTGCCAATTGTTCATGCCTAAAGCTTTTAAAATACCTATCATGTGTGTCTTCTCTAAAATAAGAATAAGTAGGGTAGAAATCATAGCCATTATAGAAACTATAATCATTAAAACGATTATAATAATACTGTTAATATCTATTGTTGGTAACCATTCAAAAATTTCCGGATAATTTTCGCGAATGTTACTTACATATAAATCTATCGGTACTTTGCTATCAATTTCCCAGGTCATATCATCCAAGTTTCGGTAATCCTTTAGTGTAATTTCAAAGCCACTTATCTGATTGCGATTCCACTTGTACATATCTTGAACCAACGACTGGTGTGCTAAAATTAACTGATTATCCATTTCATACATTCCGGTTTCGTAGATACCGGCTACCCGAAGTTTCATTGCATACGGCTTACTTTCTGAAAAAATGTCTTTTGCCAGCATTTCATAATATTCATCACGTGGATAATCATCGGATATTTGATATAATGGTTTTTTAATTCGGCTGAGGTAATAAACATACAAACTGTCATTTATCGAGAGGTTTAATTTATTTGCAATTAAACGGGAGATAATAATGTCTTTCATGGTTTTTTCACTTTCAACCGGGGTAAGAATGGTTCCCTCTTTTAGATGTTGTTGAAAAAACTTCCAATTAAAATCATTCCCCACGCCTTTGATTACTACCCCTTGTATTTCTTTTTTTGTTTTTAAAATACCGTGTTTTACAATGAACGATTGAATATGGGCTACTTCTGGCATAGATTTAATTTCATCATAGAATGCCGGTTTAGCGTCGGTGGGTTCTGTTTCGAGCGACGATGAGGCAGAAAGCTTGGTAATTTGAATATGAGATGTGATGCCGGTAAGTTTTTCGGTAATTCCTTGTTTAAATCCATGCACTATGGATACGGCTAAAATCATGATACTAAGCCCCAGAGTAATGCTGGCCACGGCAAACCGCACAATAGGTCTTGAAAATCCAGCCGGGTGGCGGGTTGTTAAAATGCGTTGGGTAATAAAAATTTCTGTTTTCAATTACAACGTCTTTTTTTAATTAGTACGTTCAAGCCGAAAAGTAGCTACATAGCTTTTTATTTTCCAGCATTATTTTTGTAACAAATTGTTTGATAAAAATTTTTAATAACACGAAGATACTATAAATCCATGCAATCACATCTTAAACTTTGTATAGCTTTTGGGATACTTGTTAGCGGATTAGTTTTTGCGCAGAAAATACAGCACCCGACTTTAAAAGTGAAAGACGCTTCGCAACTTACGGTAGGGGCACAGCGTACCGAGGCATATCTTCCTTTACTCGCCGGTAAACGGGTGGCAGTAGCCGGTAATCATACTTCCATGATTGGAAATACTCATTTGGTAGATTCATTGCTGGCATTGAAAGTACAGGTAGTAAAAGTGTTCAGTCCCGAACATGGGTTTCGTGGCGATGCAGATGCCGGAGAACACATTACCACTAGTACCGATAAGAAAACCGGTTTGCCTATCATTTCTTTGTATGGAAAAAACAAAAAACCTACCGATGAACAATTGGCCGATGTGGACATCATTTTGTTTGATATGCAGGATGTGGGCACGCGATTTTATACTTATATCTCTACCATGACGTATTTAATGGAAGCGGCGGCCAAACTAAATAAAAAAGTGATAGTTTTAGATCGCCCTAACCCCAATGGCCATTACATAGACGGTCCTGTGCTGGAAGAAAAATTTAAGTCGTTTGTAGGTTTGCATCGGGTACCCGTGGTACATGGTATGACTGTGGGAGAATATGCTTGTATGATTAGCGAGGAACGATGGTTGGAAGGAGAAAAAAAATGCGATTTAACGGTTATTGAATGCAAAGACTATGACCATCTTACCTTGTATCAACTGCCTATAAAGCCATCCCCTAATCTTGCAACCATGGCGGCAGTGTATTTATATCCTTCACTTTGTTTTTTTGAAGGAACGGTAATCAGTGTTGGCCGAGGTACAGATAAACCTTTTCAAGTGGTGGGTCATCCGTCGTTGAAAGATGCACCCTTTAAATTTACTCCACAAAGTAGAATCGGAGCCAAAAATCCAAAGTATGAAGGGCAGGTATGTTATGGCTATGATTTAACCAATTTTGGAAATGGATTTATTCGCGATTCAAGAATGATTTACTTGTACTGGCTGATAGATTTATTCAACCGGTATGAAAAGAAATCTGAATTTTTTAACGCTTATTTTAATACGCTGGCAGGTACCGATCAATTAAAAAATGATATTATTGCAGGAAAAACAGAAGAAGAGATTCGCAAATCGTGGAAAGCTGGAATTGATGAATTTAAAACAATAAGAAAAAAATATTTATTATACCCGGATTTTGAATAATTATGTTTAACATTAATGCTTGGATGGAAGTAATCGGATGGGCTGGTTCGGCTTTGGTAGTGTTGGCCTATGCCATGCTTTCGATGAATAAATGGAAATCATCTGATGTAATTTATCAATTGATGAACTTCATCGGAAGTACCTTTCTCATCGTATTTACACTCTATAAAAAAGCATTTCCACCAGCTACTGTAAATACCATCTGGGCAGTGATTGCTTTAGTTTCGTTAGTTCAATTAATTTTAAATCAACGAAAAAATCCTTAACAGCGATTGCATTACTTGTTCAAACAGGCTGAATACATCCATCCCAACTTTTCGTATTTCTTTTAGTTCAATACCATATCATTTATTATTTTCATAACCTAACTTTTTCTTATTGAAGGTACAGGTTTCCGATTGTAAAAAACATTCCATGTTAATTGGATTTTTTAAATATTTTGGGGTGATTGTTTCGTTTAAAAGCTTCAAAATATCTTTGTTGAATGAAAGTTTCAGCGCCGTTTATTTTTAAGCAATTTGCCATTCGGCAGCAGCATGCTGCTTTCAAGGTAGGCACTGATTCTGTATTATTGGGCAGTTGGATAAATATTCCGGATAATACAAACACCATTGTGGATGTTGGAACAGGTACGGGTATTTTAGCTTTGATGATGGCCCAACGTTGTGCCACAGCTTTTATTCACGCTGTTGAGATAGACCCTTTATCTGCTAAAGATGCCGCATATAATTTTAAAGCATCTCCTTGGAATAGCCGTATTACCCTTCATGTAGAAGATTTTTCAACATTTCATCATAAAAACTCAATACAGGCAGACTTGGTAATTACCAATCCGCCCTATTTCAATCATTCGTTAAAAAATGATGAAAATAGAATTTCAAGGGCACGCCATGCAGATACACTTTCTTTTAAAACATTGTGGCAGGCATCCATACCTATGATGCATCCGCTAAGTGCTTTAGCATTGATATTACCCGTGTATGAGATGGAACGATTTGCAGCTTTTGGCAAACGATATGGATGGTTCATGCATCGTAGTTGTTGGGTAAGTAGCTTTAAAGATACACAACCCATACGCATCATGGGGGAGTTTAGGCAAGGCCGACCGCATCAGCCAGAAGTAACCGGTTTTTATTTATATCAAACGGAGGGCAAACGTTCAGAGGCTTATGAAATGCTAACTGCCGATTTTTATCTGTAATGAATGGTGTTTTTTTACTTTTGTTAATTATTTGATACATTTACGCAGTAAGCAATTTCTATAAATTTCTCTAAAATTAAAAAATTATGCCGCACTACACCGAACCAATGCTGAAAGAAGGAAGTCTCAAAGATAAAATCATTGTTGTAACAGGAGGTGGTACTGGATTAGGACGATCGATGAGTAAATATTTTTTAGAACTAGGGGCGAAGGTAGTGATTTGCAGCCGAAAAAAGGAGGTGATAGAACAGGCAGCAAAAGAACTGCAGGATGAAACCGGTGGTCAATGTATTGGATTTTCCTGCGATGTAAGAAATTATGAAGAGGTGGAAAGCGTATTAAAGCAATCGGTAGCTGAATTTGGCAGTGTGAATGGTTTGGTGAATAATGCTGCCGGAAATTTCATCAGTCCAACAGAACGCCTCAGTCACCGGGCGTTTGATAGTGTAGTAGATATTGTATTGAAGGGTTCGTACAATTGCTCGTTAGCATTTGGTAAATACTGGATTAAAAATAAAATCAAGGCCAATGTATTAAGCATAGTAACTACGTATGCCTGGGTGGGTTCGGGATATGTAGTACCATCGGCCTGTGCCAAAGCTGGGGTACTGGCCATGACGCGGTCACTGGCTGTGGAATGGGGAAAGTACGGCATTCGGTTTAATGCCATAGCACCTGGGCCTTTTCCTACCAAAGGAGCCTGGGACCGTTTATTTCCGCAAGAGTTTCTAGAAAAGTTTGATATCAACAGTAAAATTCCGCTGGGTAGGGTAGGAGAGCATCAGGAATTAGCCAATTTGGCGGCTTACCTAATGAGTGAATACTCGGCTTACATTAACGGTGATGTGATTACCATTGATGGGGGCGAATGGATGAAAAACGGCGGTGAATTTACGTGGGTGGGCGATATGATATCACCTGAAATGTGGGATCATGTAGAAAATTTAATTAAGGGCAAAACAGGCAAATCTCAATCATAGCATTTTGTCAATTTGCTTAATTCGTTAATATTGATTCAATATTTTACAACTTAATATGAATAATCCAATAATTTAATTTTCTTATGAAAGAAGTTTACATTGTATCAGCAGTTAGAACACCCTTAGGTTCATTTGGTGGCTCACTGGCAAGTATTCCTGCTACTAAACTGGGAGCTATTGCTATTAAAGGAGCCTTAGAGCGCATCAAGCTTGATCCCAAAGAAGTTACAGAAGTATTTATGGGTGCAGTATTACAGGCTAATATGGGACAAGCTCCGGCTCGTCAGGCGGCTAAGTTTGCCGGATTGCCCGATTCGGTACATTGCACCACCATCAATAAGGTTTGTGCCAGTGGTATGAAAGCTATTATGATTGGGGCGCAAAGCATTATGCTTGGAGATAACGACGTGGTGGTGGCAGGTGGAATGGAAAATATGAGTCAGGTGCCCTTTTATGTAGATAGCCTTCGTTGGGGAAATAAATATGGCAATTCCACGCTCATAGACGGCTTAGCTAAAGATGGTCTTACCGATGTGTACCATAATTATGCCATGGGCAATGCTGCTGAGTTCTGTTCAAAAGAATGTAATATTAGCCGTGAGGAGCAGGATGCGTATGCAATAGAATCATATAAGCGTTCTGCGGCTGCCTGGGCTGCCGGAAAATTTAATGAGGAAATTGTGCCGGTGATGATTCCGCAGCGGAAGGGAGACCCCATAGCTTTTAAAGAAGATGAAGAATATAAAAATGTAAACTTCGATAAAATTCCGCAACTAAATCCGGTATTTCAAAAAGACGGTACCGTTACTGCTGCCAATGCCTCTACCATGAACGACGGGGCAGCAGCCTTAGTGCTGATGAGCAAAGAGAAAGCGCAGGCTTTAGGCATCAAGCCGTTGGCTGTAATACGTGGGTATGCTGATGCAGAGCAAGCACCAGAATGGTTTACAACATCACCAGCTAAAGCCATACCTCGTGCAGTAGCAAAAGCCGGATTAACATTACAAGACATAGATTATTTTGAAATAAATGAGGCATTTTCAGTAGTCGCTTTGGTAAATAATAAAGAAATGAACTTAGACCCAGCCAAAGTAAATGTGAATGGCGGAGCTGTTTCATTGGGTCATCCGCTGGGAGCATCAGGGGCTCGCATTGTAGTAACCTTGATTCACATACTTCGTCAAAACAATGCCCGATACGGCGCTGCCGGAATTTGTAATGGTGGCGGAGGAGCTTCAGCCCTGGTGATAGAGCGTATCTGATTTTTAAGAATTTACACATCATGCTGCACCGAGGTATTTGTATTTACAATACAATTCCTTGCCGGGAAGAACCTTCACATAAAAGCCAACTTAGCACACAGCTTTTATTTGGCGAAACTTATCAGGTACTTGATATGCAGGGCGAATGGTTGTTGATAGCCTGTGACCATGATGATTATCAAGCTTGGATACATACCAATCAGCATACGGAATATACAAAATCAGAGGAACATTTTTTTAGAATAGCTGATGCAGCGGTGCATTTCATTGAACATCGGTATAAAACCTATCAACAGTTGATTCCCGTGTTTGCCGGTTCAAGATTACCCAATCATGCTGCGCATATCTGGAGAATGGGTGGGCATGAGTTTGCCTATCATCATATCGAAAAAAAAGTGCATACTTTTTCGCCGGAATATGTTCGCACCTTAAGTACTTTGTATCTTCATACCCCATATTTATGGGGAGGACGTTCACCGGCTGGTATAGATTGTTCAGGTTTTGTGCAGGTAGTTTACTCGATGATGGGCATAGCCTTGCCCCGAGATGCATGGCAGCAATGCAGTGAAGGAGAGTTGGTAAATTTTATTGATGAAGTTCAGCCCGGCGATTTGGCTTTTTTTGATAATGAAGATGGAAAAATAACCCATGTGGGAATCATGCTCGACCGCCAAACCATCATTCATGCTTCGGGCAGTGTACGCATTGATTTCTTAGACCACGAAGGAATTTTTCATTCCGATTTGAAAAAACATACCCATCGTTTACGGATTATTAAAAGAATGCTTTCATAGAAGTTTTTTCGGGTTAAATCTTGTATTGAAAACAAGTTAAATGCAATGCCTATTAGGCTTTTGCAAAGATTTTGCAATTGGGCAGTTACAAAATATACCCAATATTGTCTTTAAAGTATTTATAATTGGCTGCTTTGTGCGGCTGTCCGTTCCAAGTCCTCGGGGCTCAGCCGCATGGTGCTAAGCGGGCAGCAGTATCTTCCTGCCGTCAGCTCTGCTGCCCGCAGCACCATGGGCTTCGCCCCTGCGGGCTTTCCACTTCCATCCCCGGCAGTTTTTTGATTAACCTTATGCATTAGAAATTATCCAGAGGCATCCGCGGTAAGTCAAAGCGTCTATGCATACACTGTTATTGAAAAATTATAACCATAGATAGCACAAAAGATTACCGTGTGTTTTTGCTCTCATTTCTTTGTGTGCTTCGTGGTCAATTTTCTTCGTGTCCTTTGTAGTTCATGCTCGGATTGGATGATTTTTTACCACAAAGAACACAAAGGTTTTTACACAAAGGTCACAGAGTGCGGTCATTTCTGTAATAACTTTTTCTTTATGTGCTTTGTGGTTAAATTTTTCACCACAGAGTACACAAATCAATAAACCAATTAAAAAACGTCTTCAACCCATTTTAATGCAATTGAAGTAAAAGGCTGTTTGAACCCAGGTGGTTACTTCATTTAATAGGCTTTAATACAGAAATTAAAATGACTTTGCATTATATCCGGTTTTCTA
>CALEWF010000146.1 GCA_937925455.1 uncultured Flavobacteriales bacterium
GTATTCAAATGCTAACAACCCCAAGGATAATGAAATAACAAAGCCTATGGCTATAAACATGGGACGTTGCCTATTTAAATCAACTTCCGGATTTTTTCTGATTTCCATAATAACTTCCGATTTGAGGTTAAAAATACAATATTTATTAGTTTTTACAATAAACTTTACATTAACAAATACACGCGTTTATCGGAAAAGTTCATAAGCGAACCGTGGTTTTATCCATTTTAAAAAATATCAATATAAACAAAAGCCAACCAGCCATTACCCCTATTGTATTAGCCAGTACATCCATCATTTCAAAAGAACGATCAGGGAATATCATTCCCTGCAATAATTCCATGAACAAACCATAGAAAACTGAAAAAAAAATAGATATTGGTACCGCATGATAACGCAAACGCTTGAAAGTATATTGTTTTTTAAAACCAATAATCAATTGGAAAGCCAAACACCCAAAAATGACTGCATGAAATAATTTATCAAATGAAAAATATGGAGGTTGAGGAACATTCCTGCCAGGAATTAAACACACGGCAGTGATAATGAGAAGCCAAATAATGCCAAAAAAATTATGGCGAAAAAACATAATTATTGGCCTATATGAGACTTATAAGCGGCGCTATCCATTAAGGTATTTAATTCTTCCGGATTAGTAATCCGAATTTTAATCATCCATCCTTCACCGTAAGGATCCTGATTTACCAATTCTGGGCTTAATTCCAATTTAGGATTTACTTCCAACACTTCACCGCTGACAGGCATAAATAAATCAGAGACCGTTTTCACTGCCTCAACGGTACCAAATACAGCATCTTTTGAAAGAGTTTCTCCCACGGTGTCAATTTCAACGAACACTATATCGCCTAATTCACTCTGTGCAAAATCTGAAATACCAACAATGCCTGTGTCTCCTTCTACTTTAATCCATTCGTGGTCTTTAGAATACTTAATATCATTAGGTATGTTCATAGTTTATATTTTGGGTTGCCAAACCTACATTTTTTTTTAAATGATTACAAATAATAAACTAAAATAAACCAGAAAAAATTATTGCGTTAATGTAAAACGAATGCTAAGTCCGGCATTTGTATTAGCTGTTGGAAACTGGTTTGCTACAAATGGATTGTTTATGATTTGATCTACAAACAATCGTACAGAAAGTGATGTATTAATCATGTACTCAGCAAACCCTTTGATGGTGATGGCTCGTTGGCCGGCCGTTACCTGCTCAACAATCGGTGATATTTTACGAATTACCGTAGAATTATCACGAAGGCCAAAATCAAAACGAAGATTCAAATTGTTCTTTATTTGTTTACCATTAATTCGGAAAGGAAGTTTAAGTTCTTTAATAATATATCCTGCTCCTATCACCACTTCAAAGGTATTGTTCTCGGTAATTTGCTGGTTGGGGAAATTTAATGAAATGTTGCGGCTTGACTTTATCTCAACCGATGCTGTAACACTATTATGCATCGTCATATCTACTTTAATTAACGGATTAAAGGATTCAACCAGTGATACACTATTTAAGAAGAAACGAGAAATAAAATTATTATTATCATCGCGAATGCTTTGATCCCATGGATTATTTATCCAGTCTTGGGGATTCTTATCATTATACACATAATTCGATTGATACCCTGCCACCCCGTAAGTAGAAGAATAAGCATGAGTTAGTACCATATTTTTAAATGCTTTTTTAATAAACTTAATGTCCTTCAATCCATCAAACTGCACCCTCCAGTTAGGAATGGGAATTTGGGGAAATAAATTCAAATCCATGGAAGAAGGATCTTGGCCAGTATAAGCCGATAAGAAAGAATAAAGCAAAACATCCTGCTGTGTTTCGCCGTAACCACTTTGATACGTAGCACCATTTACTACCGTAGCATTTGGATTTAATAACGCTATGCGATTAGAAATGATAGAACGATACTGTAACATGTTATTGAACCAACGGGATGTAAAATTGGGACCAATACCACCCAAGGCGGTTCCTAACGTCATGTATGACATGGTAAAGTTTCCAGTAGTTAGTGGGTTTTGGGCAACAAAATCACCCACAGATGGTACATAACGGTAATTTGATTGATAGTTTTCAGCAAAGGTTCGGTTGGCAGTAAACGTTACGCGGAATCCTTTAAATGGTTCATAGGTAGCATTGGCGGTTAAGTTGGATGAATGTGTACGCATAAACAATACGTTTAACGTACTATCTCTAATTAGCCAAGCATTTTGAACGATGTTGTTTACCAAGTCCACATCACTAAACTGACGGCCCATCACAAAGTCGGGTCCGAAAGAAGGATTATAAAAGTCTATTCCAAACAAGGTGGTTCCAGCTTTATAGCCCGGAAGCGTAGTACCGTTTGACTCATTATAACTCACCGAAATGTTTTTAACGCCGGTAACTATTTTAGCCAAGGTTTCAGGAATAACCATCCATCGGAAGGGTTTCTTTTCTATTTTACCTTCAATCTTAATGGTTGCATCTTTTACGTCCTCATCCGCTATGAAGCGAGCTTTCCTTTTATCTACTACTTCTGTTTTTCCTTTTATTTCCCTGCCATCCGGTGCTATTACTTTAATTGTAATATTTTCTGTTTTTAAATCATGCTTAATTAGTTTTTTCTTACCTGCTTTAAAATCCACTCCGGCTTTTTCCCAATTCACGATTTTAGTCTTGGTTTTCTTTTTCTCTTCGTCTTCATCACCTTCTTTTTTAGGTTGTTGCTGATTATTAGTTGTTGACTTCTTGTTGGTTTGATTGCCTTTATTGGGTTTGCCTAAGTCTTTTATCCATGGGATTTTATTATACAAAGTCGTCATGTTCAACTGCACATTTCCTTTAATAGTATTAGAGTTTTGCGCAGTATTCCCCCAACGGCCCATCGTAAATTTACCCAACGAATCACGCTCCATATTACCGGCAGTCCAACGGTAGTTACCTCCATAACCTATTGAAGCTGTAATCCAATCAGTAAGAGGAATTTTACTTAACGGCAAAGTATAACTTGCATCCCAATTATGCTGATAATTAGTATTTCGACCAAAGAATTTAACCCGTGGAGCAACTGACGAATCTAACATCATTTCTGGTTCATCAATTCGCGAATTATTAGTTGCACTAAAGGTAAGGTTTACCGATTTGAACGGACTGTATTGGAACTCATACGTACGAACCCAAGTAAAGTTTTTACGGTAAGTTGGTAAAATTAGCAACGGATATTCCGTAGTATTTCGAAGTAAAAACTCATTCACATCACGCTGTATATTTGCCCTGAAAGCAAGTCGTTTGGGCGACCAAGAGAAATTAAAATCTTTAATCCACTTTAGCCATTTTGATTTAAGCCCTTTAGATTTTTTAAATGGTTCCCAACTTTTAGGTTGAGGAGTAAAGGTATATCCCAAAGAACCTCTATGTTCGGTTGTGTTATTGTATTCTGTTCGGGTATCTCTGAAGGTTTCTTTGGTGTAAGAATATGATATATCCCAATTTTCAATATCCCAAATTTTAGGCTTCCGCTTGTTATTGGTGCGGTTTTTCTTCATGTTGGTTACATTGAAGTTGGTTTTGGTAATGTAGGTTTGAGAAAGCTGTCGCAATGTGTCTTTAGCACCATCCGTTTGCAAAGCATTTAATGCATCCGTAAACCGTATATCCGGATCCAACGGATTGAATTGTGGGTTTTCAACTTTCGATGAATATCCAAAGAATACCGGAATGGTTACTCCAGATTTGGCTCCGAAGAATTTCCCTAATTCAAAACTACTGGTGAAATCAAGCGTTGTAGTATTATTTCGACTACGTTGTAGAGGTTTTTGGTCAATACTTCCAAACCCGAACGTAGTATGCGATACGGCGGTTGCAACCTGTCCAAAATCAGCCAAATTTACCTGTGCCCTTGCTTTGGCGGCCCAACCTCCAGACTCAAAGTAATCCGTTAAACGAAGTTCATTTACCCAAATCTGAGCACATTTAGGCAATCCATCATCTTTCTTTCCACCATTGGCTCCCGTTTGCCAAGGATTATGTTTTTGATGGGGGTTACGCACACCTATCATCATGGTACGCACATTGGCAATGTTTGGATTACCCACCACTCTAACTCGCATACGGCCTACCATTTTTTCATAGGGCACATTGCTGGGCAAGTTCAATGTATTTCGTTCCAATTTGATTTCCGGAAGCATTTGCAAGTCAATGTTCAATTCATTTTCCTTGGGCCAAAGTTCGCGTTTATAAACTGGATCATCGTTTGGAATTTGGTCGTTAGGATTGGGGTCATTGGGTTGAATGCTGGGATCTGATGGACGAAGCGGAATTTCAATTTCATAATAATTTTCGGAAGCATCCATTCCCAAACGAACAAATACAGTGAGGTCATTACTATCCAGCGGATTATTTAATACTTGTTCTTCATGTACATACATTTTTAAATATTTGTATGCACGCATGTCATATTGTGTGTTTTTAAACACCCCTTTGGCTTCGCCATCTTGCAAATCGCATACATTTAATACTAATGATTGTTCATTCAGCTGCTGAAGTTGCGGATTGGCCGGATCAATTTCACGCGTTATTCCCGGAGGCAATGCATAAGGGAATGGTTGTTTACGGGTATTTTCTTCGATATTTACCGTGGTAGAATTGAACGATGCAGAGCTAACGGTAGTAAAGGCATCGGGATCCCACATATCCGAGGTGTATATTCGCCAGTCGGCACGCACTAATTGAAGGGTTGCCAACCGAACAAATATATCATCAGGAAACCCGTGCAATAACATCCTCATAAAACGAATGGAACGAAAATCGTTGATGGTGCCGAACTGCTCTTTATCTTCGGTACGAATAGGTACGCGGAATTGAATCCATTTAACCTGTTTGTTTTGAATTTGCCCATTTATGTTTACAGGGACGGTTGTCTGTAATATATCGCTGATAAAATTTTTTCCAATTGTGTTTAGGTCATTAGGGCGTAAGCTTACCACATATTGGTAGTACCCTTCTGGCTTATCTAAAGTAAAATTACTGTTTACATCTTCAGTATTGGGCACCTGTCCGTATGAGAAGTTAATGTTGCTTGCAGGAGAGTTATTTTCGGGTCCTAAGAATTTTTTATAGCGGGAGTGCGGATAATTAAACCCGGGAATTAGGGTAGCGGGCTCATTGAAGCTGGCGGCATTATAATGCGCAAAATTATCTCCGGAAGGGTCAGCAAAAATAGAATCATACACAGCATTTCCAGGCCCTCCATATTTAGCTGCAACCTGAGCAAGAAATGTATTAAAATAATTTTGTTCTGCTGTATCACTTAGTCCATCATAACCAATATCTTGTAGGGAACGAGTTTCTGGGTCGTTATCAAAGTTTTGGTTAATAGGCTGTAACAAAGGAGCCTTACCCCATGCTGTATTGATAAGTGGCCGATTGGGATCAGTAGGGGTGGGCATTCCGTTTTCAAAACTCATTCTACCATCTTTAAGAATATCTTCGTTCATGTTACCAATTTGGATTATAAAATCTCCACCTCCACCTGGTAAAGTGTTTTTATTAATTGCACCCACCCCATCTTCCCATTCTTTAAGTTGATTCAAATCGTTATTATCGAAAGGGTCCATCATCCAAAATTCAATGTAAGATACGTTAGCCGCATCCCAGTCGGTGGTTTCTATACGACGCATCATAGAAGCAAAATTGTCCTGCGGATTTTTTAATACCAGCTT